>NZ_JAXHDD010000004.1:0-151689 GCF_037072025.1 Pseudogracilibacillus sp. SO30301A
ATAATATAAACCTCTATCTTCCTTCCTAATAATAAGTGGTGGCAAGCCATTCTCTATCAATGAATAATTCATTACCATTCTTCCAGTTCTACCATTCCCATCAGGCAATACCACATTGAGACCCTGATAGAAATCTATAGTTAATTTCTACTCGTTGCTTTCGTTCTCTACCTATTCCCTCCACTTGATACACATAAATGGAATCAATGAGTTCACAAAGCATAGAACGATTTAATTCAGTAACTGTCTCGTACTTGCGGATAGTCTCCATAAATTTGTTGGTACTTGCTGTTTTCTTTTCTTCGGTATTTACCTTAGATTGCAATTCCTTATACCTTTGAGTTACTTCTTTTTGTTCGGATTCATAGGTCAACGACATCTTGGAAAAGCGTTCATCTGTAACTTTTCCTAATGCATTTTGCTCAAAGAGTTTCATAATGATACGATCAATTTCTTCAATACGCTTTTCCAACGTTACCAGCTCTTGCTTAAATTGATGTATTTTCTTATTTCCACTCATTTCGCTTAGCTCACGCATTTCTTCCACAAACTGATTTCCTAACGCTTCCATGTTCCTTACATGCTTTTGAATATCATTCAGAATAATTTCATATAGTGCTTTATATGACATGGAATGAGTCGTACAAAGGTTAGTGTTTCTTACATACGTTCGACAACGGAATCTAGCTTCTTAGCAAAAGGGGCTCTCTGAAACCGTTTCGTTTTTCGTACCGACAGCCGTACTCAGCAAAAGCAAAAACTGGCACGCTGTCGGCATACAAGTTTAACGGACAAAACCACTTATTTTTCTGTTATATGTAATACCCTCTATTCATTTTACGAATACTGATTTACACAACTAATATAAATCACACTAAGTGAGCCAGCTATTGCTATAGCTCCCCCTCTCGCTCCTGCTTTAACTAGTTTTTTGCACCACTTTTCCATCTTTTACTCAAAATATCATCAATAGCTTGGCTTATTAATGTTGCGCCTGTTATACTTTTCCACTGGCTTTTTACTTTCTTATTTATACAAGTTTATACAAGCTCTTATTTTTGTTACATTTCCAGTAGGGTCTGGGTTGATCATTATACCTACTTCTGTATCGTCATAATCTCCATACACATTTTGAACATCTTCATTCTCAATACTAACATTCGTTGCCGCCGAAGAATTAAGTGGTAGCATGCTAACAAAAAGCGCCAAAACTAAAACAAATACAAAAACTTTTTTCATATTAAATATTCCCCTCCAGTTTATTTTTTAGTTAATTTAAAACTATTATATTATCTAGCATTATACCGACTCGTTCACAATACTACTGTTATAGGATTCTCCAATACAAAAAGGACTACATTTTTTCTTTATAGCATTAACCGTTCACTAATATAATTACATATTCAAAATGAAAAAGACTACCAACCGCGCAAGAAGGTAGCCTTTTTCATGGTGTGTTGCCATCTAATAATTATTGAGGACGTACACCAAACGCCCGAGATGGCTTTCTTTTTTTATTGTATCATAGTTCCTGATAAACAGAATAGCTAAAGTAGCAGACAAAAACACTTAATAATTTACTAGAAAAAAAAGAGCGAATTAAAAGTAAATACAGCACTAGAGAAAAAATATCAAGATACTTCCAGATACAAAAAAATCTTATATTCTAAAAAGTATTTCTATCTTTAAAACTCACCACCAATCATTATTTACTTCTCCTCTTGCTTGTTTTTTTTGTTTATTTTTTCTGTCATAAAAAAACAATAGAACTGATGTAACTAATAAGATTATAGGGTAAATGAAAAGCCAAGAAAACCTAGGGGTCGCTGATAAATATAATATATAAGGTAATGATAAAAAAAAGCTTGTTAACATAAACTGCCAAGAGAATACAAGTAATGAAAGGACTACTCCTATTGTAGAAGCTATTAAGGATGCATAAAAAATAAATGTATATATCATTATTTTCCTCCTTCCGCTATATTATATCTAATATTTCTATTATTCTGTAATTATATGTTGTACAATCAATAATACAAATAATTACAGAAAAGGTGATTAAATGTATAAATTAAAAGTTCTTTTTGGCCCATTATTAATATTGCTAAGCTTAAGTGTATTTGCTCCAACAGGTTTTGCTTCAGAAAAGGTTTTTTTAGACGCCACCAGCACTAGTGTGAAGGAATTCTAAGAAATTTATGTAGAGAAGTTTGTAGATTACGAAGGAGAAGAAGGATATGAAGTGACAATAGAAGATGGAGTAGATGAAGACGGGATAAAGGGTTATTCAATCGTAATTGATATTGAAAAAGGAACCTATGAAACTAGTCAATTAAGTCAAGAAGAGATTATTAGAGATTACCAAGAAGATATGATAGAAAACGATGATGAACCTATTGATGTTGAGGAAGAAAAACTATTTCTTCATGATTACCAAACTAATAATAAATCAGCATCTACAGGTATACTAACTGCATTTGAGGTTAAAGCATTTACTAGAGACCCCCCCTAATGCAAATTTAAACAGAACAACGAATAAATTAACATGGAGAGTAGGCAGTTGTGCCGGATTTGATCTTACTATTTAACAGCAAAAAGCAGTAGGTAAAGAACTTTCATTAGCTTCCCTCATTCAATTTATATCATCATATATTTTTTAAAAAAATATATATTAAACAAATTAGTAATTTTCGACCTAAAAATAGGGATTTTCTTCCCTGTACTTAAATAGGACATCCCCGTTCTCATCAAAAAAGGTTATACTAGTTTGTATACTGAATAACTAATGAACGGGGTGATAAATGCTACGAAAAATGAATTTGGATACTTCTCAAAAGATGTCGCAATTGAGTTAGAAATCACCACATCAACACTAAGAAGATGGTCTATTGAATTAGAAAAAGAAGGCTATAATTTTAATAGAAATGAGAAAGAACAACTCATTTATTATGAACGCGATTTTAAGGCGTTAAGAGAATTAAAAAAATTACTTTCAAACAATGTACCCTTTTCAGACGCTATAAAAGCAATTGCTTCAACGGATTTTGAAAACAAAAACGCTAAACAAACGCCAAGCGTTTATATCAGATACAATACGTTTATCAAAACGTGAACTACAAGAAATTATAAAAAGCGCAATCGAGGAAGAAAGAGAAATAATATTGAATGCCTTCCAGGAGAAATTAAACGATACAATTGAAAAGCTTGATCGGCTATTAACACAACAACAACTAAAAAACTCATTTGAACAAAATAAAAAATTAATTGAATCTACTAAAGAAGAAAAATCAAAATCTTGGTGGCAAAAATTATTTAAAGGTTAAGGTTTTCTTGTCATCCCTTTTATAAATAAATGACATTGCCTTTAAGGCAACTGTATAGAATTTAGACAAATGTTAGAGAAAAAGTTGGTTCTGAAAAATGCCACGACTGGATTCATCTTCGAAATTCTGGACTCCCTCTTTTCGGGATTCCTTGTTATGACTGGCTGGATACTTCTCTTCATTTTTTTGTCTTTACAATGGAACACTACGATTCCGCCAAAGATGTGCCGATTCCGCCAAAGATGTGCCGATTTCAACCAAGGATGTGCCGATTCAACCAAGGATGTGCCGATTTCGCCAAAGATGTGCCGATCCCGCCAAAGATGTGCCGATTTCGCCAAAGATGTGCCGATTCCGCCAAAGATGTGCCGTTTCAACCAAAGATGTGCCGATTCCGCCAAAGATGTGCCGATTCCGCCAAAGATGTGCCGATTCCGCCAAAGATGTGCCGATTTCGTCAAAGATGTGCCGTTTCAACCAAAGATGTGCCGATTTCGTCAAAGATGTGCCGTTTCAACCAAAGATGTGCCGATTTCGTCAAAGATGTGCCGTTTCAACCAAAGATGTGCCGATTCCAACCAAGGATGTGCCGTTTCAACCAAGGATGTGCCGTTTCAACCAAGGATGTGCCGATCCCGACAAAGATGTGCCGTTTTCACCAAAGATGTTGCAGGAACGTTTGCTCATGTAGCTAAATTCATAATTCCGCTGCTCGAAACTACGCCGCTTCGAACCCTTTCTATCCTCATTAAATTAAGTAAAGAATTTTTTGTATATTTATCAATTATCATTTAAGCGACATAAATTCTTATTGAACTAATGAAACATCTCCACTATCAGTAATAATCGAAAGAGTCGGGCTATTCGCTTTAGGCTTTCCAATCGTTCCTTTTAATACGTTTTCATCACCGTTTTCTGATTTGACAACTGAAAAATCAGAATGTATCTCTCCGAAATTCGTTTTAAGATCAAGAGAGAGTCCTTCAGGTTCCCTCGGTAGTTTTATTTTCACATCTCCAAACTTGGCATTGATTTGGTTCTGACCTTTCAGTTCAGCAGTAGGAGAGATATTTACATTTCCCTCATCCGATTTGAGATTAACCGAAGCATCAAGTTGTTGAAGTGTAATATTTCCAAAATTAATGGTACCTTTAATAAGTTCACCATGATACCCATTTAGAACTACATCCCCTTCATCAGCACTGACATTTATTCTTTTGGCTAATAGCTCTTTTTCTGACATGATATCCCCAAAGCTTGTCTTCAGAGTCAATGCTTCATACGTTTTATCTGGGATATACACATTTAATTCAGGAATCAGTTCAGACGAATCATAAGAAATTGGGAATTTTTGATCCTGAGAAAATTTGATGGTTGCCGATTCTCCACTGGTATCAGCTTGAAAGTCGGCAACCAAGTTTTTGCTGACACTTCCCGTTACTTCTGCTTTAATCTTATTTTGATTATGCGTATGAATGTGTATTTCTACCAATTCGCCATCAATTGTAATTTCATTAATCCCTTCAGCATCGAGTGACTTTTTCATATCTATTTTTTCGGACTTATTCCCAAAAAAGTTACCAAAACATCCTGATACCGATACCGAAAATATACCAATGACTACAACAGTTAGAGATATTCTTATAAACCTTTTCATTGTATTATCTCCTCGTATAATATATTTAAAATCAAAAAATGTTCCTTAAAAATTGAATATGTGTTGAAAATTCTTGATTGACTTGATCAGGTTCTCAACTGACTCTCTTTAACGCTCTGAGCCACAGCTTGCTGCTTGCCATTTACTGTAGCGCCCGATTCTTAGTAGGCGATGGAAAGGGTACGGAGCCCCAGCCAGCGAATACTTAGAATCGGTTGTCCGTGTTACCATTGATTGCAGGTGAGCCTCTAGGCTTTATTTTGACCGAGCCTGCGTTCAAAACACAACACGGACAAAAGCAAAGTCAATGGTGGCGGTTAAAAGCACATGAGCCAGCATTTAAATGGTATGCAATATTTACCTACACTCTTTTACAAGATTTCTTGCTTGGATATTGCGTGATGTCCTTAGATAATAAAATTGGAATGGATCCAACTGGGATTATGCCTTTTCCTCCTGCAGTTCAACTACGATTTAAGACTGTGACCCAGACAATTGTTGTACTGCAAACCACACAAGCTGTATCGGTGCATCCCTAAACCAATATTAATAGGTATTGGGTAGCTTTTAGGGGTGTGCCACGGAATACTCATAAGCGAGGCTGTTGTCATACAATTGTTTCTAGGGATATCCCGCAGTATCCAAGCTTATTCCAAAATCAACTGAAAGGAGATCCTTTCCGTGAAATTATTCGTAGGTATTGACGTTAGCTCGAAAAAACTTGATGTATGTTTCCTTGATAGCGAGGATAACCGCTTGAAAGAAACCACATTTCTAAATGATATACAGGGTGCCAAACAGATTATGGAACTGTTTACCGATTCTTTTCATTGGATGATATTGCCAATATGGAGTTGGAAGAACTAGCACTTTTCTTACAAAAGAAGGGTAAAGGTCGATTTAGTGATCCTGAACAATTGGTAAAAAACATTCAAAAAGCAACCCGTGATTCCTATCGTCTAGGAAAAGTAATGCAGGAATCGGTTTTATACTGTCCTGGCGACATATGCTCGATTAATCCAAACTTTAAAAAATCAAATTAAGGAACTGGAAAAAGGAATTAAAGCCTTGTTTGAAATTATACCGGAAGTCCAATGTTTAAAAAGCATTCCAGGCATTGGCGATGTTTATGCAGCAGGCATTACTGTCGAGCTCGCACAAATTGATCGCTTTGATGATCAAACCAAAATAGCCAAGTATGCCGGACTGTATTGGAAGAAATTGCAATCCGGTGAGTTTGAATCGGAACGTACACCACAGGTAAGAACGGGAAATCAGTATCTTCGTTATTACTTAGTTGAAGCTGCCAACTCTGTGCAACGAAATGAACCTGTTTACCGTGAATTTCACCTGAAAAAATACAATGAGGTTCCGGAATACAAGCATAAAAGAGCACTCGTTATGACTGCGAGAAAACTTGTGCGTTTGGTGGATGTGCTGCTACGCAATCACCAACTCTACACGCCAGAAAGGAGCGTATAAATCAAAAGTAAAAAATACTTTTGAATCCTAACAAGAAAACCAAAACAATTATTCCTGTTTTGGCGCGGGTTTAGTTAAGTGCGCTCTTTTTCAAAAAATTACCGGTTTAAATCTTTAGCTTTTATCATTTTTCCCTTGACTTATTACCACAAGTCTTTATTTTGAAATTAACTTGAAAGTGATTTGATCAATTGTTGAGAAAATCATCTGTGAATTTGTCGCTTTCTCCCAATCATTGCCGCTATGGCTAAACCAGCTGTCAATAATAGATAGGCGTAAGTGAGGTGGTTTCCTTGAATTCCCGTAAAGTCCAAATAGGGTGCATTTTGCACTGGTCCCATGATCCACCAAACTACAAATATCGCCTCATAAAGCTTCCGTGTCCCTGCCCATATACCGGCTGCTAATGCTAAAGTGGGAGAAAACAAGACAGCTGTTATCCAAGCGCTTAACCAACCCCAATCACCTCCCACTATCATTTGAACTGTCCCACCACTTGTTATTAGGAACGAAATGAATACTCCTGAAAGCCAGACAGCAAATAATTGCATATAGGGAGGAACATTGGAAAACAACAGTTGCTCCGTTCGATACATTTTTTCTTTCGCTCCTATAGGAGCCAACAATGGGATCAACCATAACCAAATAAAGTATAGAAATATTTTCGTTGAACTTAGTGGAACAAACATGGTAAGCAGTAACAAAATCATCCCTACGCCATACCACCAAATAGGGACATCTCTAAACATAAGCCTCAGTTCAGAACGAACGATGTAATAAAATGAATATTTCCTTACTCCCTCGACTGGTTGTAAATGGATAGCTTCTATTCCTTCAGGCTGATGCCTTATCCGGTCCTGTGCAAGACCAGCATTCGTTTTCCGGGCAGATATTCTATTTTCCAAAGGTAAAAGAGAGTCTCTCTGGAAAATCAGTACCGAGATCAGAAATAAGAAGGTACCAATCAACAACCAAAATAGTCGTGCTGTGACGTGGTCTTTTGTCCATGTAATCCCTGTCCAATCAAAAATTAAAAGAGATTGTGCTGTTTGATATCCGAAATTCATGTTAGTTGCGCTTAATGTAGGAAATTCCTGTTGTACTCCATTTAAAATTTCAATAAAAATGAATTGGGAACCAAAAATATCTATTGTTCCAACCCCTGAAAAACTCAAAGCACTAATCGCTGTCCACATACTGAAAAAAACGATATTGCCAATGACACCTTTCATAAAAGGGATAATATCAAACAAAATCGTAAGTGTAGCCAAAACACATAGTGAGGGAAGAACGATCCATACATAAGGTAAAAGGTAATCACTTAACACAAATTGTGTTTCTTCCCACCGAATATACTGCATAGCAATAAAAGCCAACTCTAATACACCGGCCATGACAGCAAGCGTTAAAAAGTTACTGATCATTTTTGAAAGCAAATAATGGAAGTTGTTCATCGGACTGGATGCCAAAATCGAACCGACACCTCGCTCTCTGTCTTCGGAAATCTTACCCCTTAAAAGGTAAAAACCAAAAGGCCAAAGAAACAGGGAGCTACTAAGTGCCGCAACAGCACCTATCCATGCAGAATTGTAAATGCTGCGTGCCTCACCCACATACATGGTTTGGTAACCTGCATCAGCAGGAGGGACAAGGAAATACCCAAGAGTAATTACTATTCCAAGCATGATGAGGAATCCATAAGTTCTCGTTATTCGGATAAGATTATAATGGGTAGTTGTCATACAACGATTGATGACACTAATCATTCCTCGTCCCCTCCGTTCTCGGTTCTCACGGAGATATAGTAAAGATAGGCATCTTCTAACGTTGGTGCGATCATTTCCGCATCGGGGAACGGGCGACGATTAGAAATGATTCGCACATGCATGCCATCACTACGTTGAAATGCCCGGCTGACCACATGGGATTGTTGAAGTTCTGGCAGTTTCCTGCTTGGAACCGTGCACTCCCATACTTTTCCCTCCATTTCAACGAGAAGATCCTCAGGTAGAGTATGTTGCAACAATCTGCCTTCAGACATAATAGCAATTTGAGAAGCAAGGGATTCAATGTCAGACACGATATGTGTGGACAGGATAATAATTCGCCCAGATGCCATATTCGCTAGGAGGTTGCGGAATCGAATACGTTCTTCGGGATCAAGGCCGACAGTCGGTTCATCGACAATGAGAACTTTGGGATCATTCAAAAGGGCCTGCGCGATACCAACACGCTGTTTCATACCTCCCGAATAACCACCTATCTTCCGTTTGGCGTCCTGAGCAAGGTTCAACGCTTCCAGAAGATCTTGAATGCGTAGTTTTGCTAACTTCATAGGCAAGCCTTTAACAGCAGCCATATATTCTAAAAATTCAATCGCATTCAAATTCGGGTAAACCCCAAAGTCTTGAGGTAAATAACCAAGGTTCTTTCTTAATTCTTTGGGATTATTTACAATGTTAATTCCATCTAGAGTAACCTTACCTTCCGTTGGGTGCATTAATGTGGCAAGAATTTTCATAAGTGTAGATTTTCCCGCACCATTGGGTCCAAGTAAACCTAGGACACCCGAGCCCAAACGCAAGCTAAAATCACCCAGTGCCTGCTTACTCCCGTATTTTTTACTTACTTGATCAATCAACAGTTCCATTACAATCATTCTCTCCTTCCACTCAATTACATATGTGGCTTTAAGAGTATTGTAATCAATGAAAGTAAAATCTAGGTAAACAGCAAGCAAAATCGATATTATTTCGGCAGTGGCATCAAAATTTGCATTGTGGTTCCTTCATTAACACGGCTATTTACGTAGATGTGTCCATTATGGGCAGAAATTAACTGTTGAGCAACAGCCATTCCTAGACCGGTTCCTTCCGATATTGCATCTGTAGATGTCCCCCGATAATATTTTTGAAATAAATGTTCAACTGTTTCCTCGTCCATTCCTTTTCCGTTATCCTCGATGGTGATTTTGACATCTGTAAATTTTTGAAGAGTTACCCGGATTCGTGTCCCTTTAGGATTATGAGTAACCGAATTGACCAGTAAATTTCGAAGAGCCCGTTGAAAAAGTATGGAATCCATACGCATATTAAGATGAGAATCAACCGTTTCAAGAGAAAGGTGATAGCCATTTGCCCACGGGGCACTGGCTACATCGGCAACTGTACGGCGAACAAGTTCAACCACATCCGTGTTTTCCATTTTCAAAGGAAAGTTTGACCCTTCCAGTCGGAATGACAAATTTAAATCTTGAATGAGTTCATTCATATGTTCAGATTTTCCTTGGATTTCCAACAAGAATTCCTTTTGCTTTTCTTCACTCCATTGAAACCGGCTAGTCAATAGCATTGTTGAATACCCTGTGATGTAGGTGAGTGGGGTTTTTAAGTCATGAGAAACGCCGGCCATCCATTCTTTTCTCATTCGATCCATCTTTTCCCGTTCTCTGTGGTTGTTTTCTAAAGTTTGTGTTAAGGTCTCCAGGTGATCGATCAGTTCTTTATATACTCGATAAGAGCCCTTTAATTTATGCGTTTTCTGGGAGTAGATTTCATTGCGTTGAACAGGTGGATGATAGTCACCGTTGGCTAAATGATGAATCCATCGAATCATATAGTATACAGGTTTTCCTACGTACCACCCATAAGCAATAAGAGATATGAAATACATAGAACCTAAAATCACGAGAGGCGTAACACCCTTTTCCATCATTTCCGGCAAAAGTATACTTACTGCTGCAAGAACGACACTAGTAAAAATAAACATTAACACAAAAGTCATAATTAAATAAACCACGATACGAAACATTACTTTCATAGTCATCAACCTTTACATGGAGGAACGAATTTATAGCCGATCCCTCTAATATTAACAAGAATACAAGAATTGGAGGGGTTCTTCTCGATCTTTTTTCGAAGTTTAGAGATATGAATGACCACTGTTTTTTCGTCACCTTGAAGCGGGGATCCCCAAACCTGTTCATATAATTGTTGAGCCGTATAAATTCGATTCGGACGCTCACATAAAAAAACAAGAAGTTCAAACTCTTTAGCCGTGCAATGTGTATCAATGCCATTCACAATCAATTGTCCCGCGCTTTTATGAACTGCAAAAATACCAAAATCGAGAATTTCCTCCTGCCTTATATTGGAGGACTTAATCAAGTTCTGTCTCCGAAGTTGGGCTCGTATTCTTGCTGCCACCTCAAGAGGATTAAATGGTTTGGTGATATAATCATCACCACCGATTCCAAGCCCCATTAATATGTCAAGATCTCCCGTGCGTGCTGTTAAAAACAAGATTGGCACCGAGGTTATTTTTCTAATTTGTTGGCACAACTCAAATCCATCTATATCCGGCAGCATAACATCAAGAACAATTAAATCAAAAGCCACAGTCTCAACCAAATTTAAGGCTTCATTCCCGGATGATGCCGTTGAGATTTGAGTATAGCCCTCCTGATGCAAAAGATTTTTCAGCATCTTCAATATTCCTTTTTCATCATCTACTAATAATAACTTTTCATCCAAAACATGCTCCTCCTTCGACAAGGCGGATTCGACCTTAGTCGGTGTAGAAAAGTCTGCACCAGAGATTTCTCCATACACCCATACATAGCCAGTTTATAACTATCTGGTAATGCAGAATGCAGAAGCTCAAGTTTAAATAAACTTTCTCGTTTGTCTTCCACACGATAATCCTATTACCCTTTTTAATTAGCTTTACGAACCTTCATAAATCCAGCAACAATATTCCAAATTAAGCTATCCACAATAGTGCCCTTAATGGACAATGTTTCTTATTATAATATTAATATACCAAATTGCATTCCCTAGTTACACGGATTTCTGTGTACATATAACAAATTCATTTTAAAATTACTCCCAAACACTAGAACTAAAATTATGCTTACATCATTTCCAATATTAATAAATCTCGATATGGTTCTATCATGCATTTCCTCTCCCTTCGCAACTGCAAAGGTGGGAGATGATTTCCCCTTTCATAACCTTCAACAAGAATGTTTATGAAATGCCAATATATAAACAAAATTTTTATAAAATATTTATAGGACACAAAAAAACCCAACTAAAATAAGTAGGGTATGACGATCAATATAGGTATAAGATATTTAATATTGTGTATGAATAAATAACAGTAAAATAATTTCATAACACTTTAATTTTATTGTCTTGCCAAGCTGTATCTAATTAACCAAAATAATACGCAATTTCGGTTATTTTCAACGGTGACTTTAATATATACCGTTATGTCACGTAAGGGTCAAGGCATTTATAGCATTTAAAATGAATAAAGGAGGGCAATCCAATTTCAGGATTATCACATATATCTAAAGAGAAATTCTTTTCGATTTCTCAATATAAAATGAGAGTAAATGAGCGTACCTTATTCAATAATGCCAGCTAATAAGAGGTCAAACTTTTATGCGACATGACAACCAGCCTTCTTTGTGGGAAGGCTGATTAACCATTACAGACATAACCCTTTGTTAACAACGCCTAAGTAGTCTAAAGCATCGAATAACATAATAGATGTTAGCTTTGATCATTTTCTTGTGCTATTTCAACATCCCTTACATTGGTTGATATATCTGAAGGATCGCTCCTTTTTCATATGCTTTTGTGCTTAACAGTTTTAGGTTGATCGCATCGGGCAAGTCTTTAAATAAAGGAACTCCATTTCCAAACACAATAGGATTAACAATTAATCGATATTCATCAATAAGACCTAACCTTGAAAGGGATTGCGCAAACCTCCCACCTCCATGTGCCATGATATCCTTGCCTGGTTGTTGTTTCAAATGATAAATTTCTTCAGCTATATCACCTTCCACCACCTGTGAATTATTCCAATTGGTTTCCTTTAGTGTTTTGGAGAATATAACTTTGGGTATTTCGTTCATAGGAGGGGCTAATTTAGCAGTCGAAAATGGCCAATGCTCTGCCATTTCGTGATAAGTCACCCTTCCCATAATATGGATTCCCACTTGCCAAAACTGATTGACAGTATCCATTTCCAACTCTTCATCAAAACTGCGAAAGACCCAGTCATGCGCACCACTTGCTGGCGCGACAAATCCATCAAGAGAGATGTTCATTCTTAAAACTACTTTTCTCATATGCTGTTACCTCCTTTGTATTTACCAAATGCTTACTGTCCGGTTGAGCTTTTAGCGGGTTCGTAGGTTATCAAGAGGGATCCATCCGTAAGTGTTTTGACGTCCAGAAGTTGGAAGTCCTTCCGCTCCTTAAGATTGTCAAATAAATGCTCGCCTACGTTGACCACCACCGGGTGCACTAGGACCTGATATTCGTCAATAAGATTTGCGTTTGCAAGTGATCGTACGAGCGTTGGACTACCAAAAATAACAATATCGCCACCGTCTCCATTTTTTAGATCCTTAATTTGCTCCTCTATATTACTACCGGTCAATTGTTTTGGAGCTTTAAATTCCCCCCATTTTAGCTCGTCGAGCGGACGGTCCCCAGTTACAACTAGTTTGTGGGCGTTGTTTATCTTATCACCTAGGCGTGAATCTACATCGCTGGCGTTTGGCCAATCATTAACAAACGGCCACTTTCTAGAGAGGTCTTCATAGGTTCCTCTGCCAAGTAAAATAGTATCAACTGTATCGAACCTATTTAATAAATACTCAGAACCTTCCCCCTTCGTGCTGACGTCAGTTGTCCAGACCGAGAAGTTGGTTTTGTCTTCACATGGATCGTCAGTGACAACTCCATTAAAAGTACTGTGAATGAATAGTATTTTTACGCATTCACTACACCCTTTCAATTTGAATGCTTAACCCTTCCTTACTATGACAACGAACGGAGAACTCTATAATCGACAAAGCGTCGATAAAAGTTTCTTCGATGCCTTCAGGGCTCACATTCTTTTGCCCGCTTTAGTAAAAACTCCTTCTCACGGTCATTCCGGCTCATCGACGCTGCAAGTTTAAATTCTGTACGGGCTTCATCGAACCGTCCCAGCTTGACCAGAAGATCACCGCGAACGCTAGGCAGTAAATGGTATCCCTTTAGAGAAGATTCTTCACTTAGCTTATCGACAATCTGTAGTGCGTAAGAGGGCCCAAATGCCATGGATACAGCAACTGCCCGGTTGAGTTCGACAATCGGTGATGGTGTTACTCTAGAAAGTGCTTCGTAAAGGGCAGCGATACGAATCCAATCGGTCTGGGCTGCAGTGAGAGCTTCAGCATGACAGGCAGAAATCGCAGCCTGTAACGTGTATGGACCGAGAGTGTTTTCAAGCTTCTGACTACGATTAAGCGCTGCTTGCCCACGACGGATTAACAATCTATCCCAATTGCCCCTATTTTGCTCCAACAGTACTATGGGTTCACCCGTAGCACTAACCCGAGTTTTTAGCCGGGAAGCTTGAAACTCCATAAGCGAAACTAGCCCGTGAACTTCCGCTTCATAAGGGACAATCTCGGCAAGTATACGTCCCAATCTTAGTCCTTCCTGACACAGTAAAGGACGGATCCAGTCTTTACCGCTTGTTGCCGAATAGCCTTCATTGAACAGCAGATAAATCACCTCAAGTACAGCAGACAGGCGATCTTTGAGTGCTTTCCCTGTTGGAACTTCAAAGGGGACATTTTTGCTCCTAAGGGTTCTTTTAGCACGTACGATTCGCTGGGCAATCGTTGATTTGGAAGTTAGGAAAGAGCGTGAGATTTCATCTGTAGTAAGTCCGCATAACAGGCGAAGTGTTAGGGCAACTCTGGATTCTTGTGATAAAACTGGATGGCAGGTCATAAAAATCAAACGAAGTAGGTCGTCACCAATCTCACCCTCTAAAGTAGGATCTGCATCATTCATTTTATACAAATCAATACCATGCGCAATTTCTTCATACTTCTGATCACGTAGCTTTCTCCTACGAATAAGGTCAATTGCACGCCGTTTCGCCGTTGTCATCAGCCAAGCACCTGGATTGTCTGGAATACCAATTTCCGGCCATCGTTCAAGGGCAATTACCAAAGCATCATGGGCAAGATCCTCTGCAATATCCACATCCCGCATCATTCCGGTTAAAGTTGCAATGAGCTTTGCAGACTCCATCCTCCATATTGCATCAATAGTCCGATGTGCATCGATTAAGCTCACGTTTTTTTCTGTTCCCTTACCCACTTGTCCAAATCGGTATCTTTTATCAGCAATTCTGGATTAATCTTAAGATCCTCCACCTCATATAATGGCCTAAGCTCAATCTCCCCTTGTCCAAATCCATGGGGATCCGGATAACGATGTGCCCATTCAATCGCTTCTTCTTTTGATTTGACCTCTATTAGCGTATATCCCGCAATTAATTCCTTAGCCTCGGTAAATGGTCCATCAATGACTTTAGGTTTTCCTCCAGGTTCCGAATAGGAAATCCGGATTCCACTTGAACTTGGCTGTAGCCCGGACCTATCGAGCAAAACGCCAGCTTTCGCCAATTCTTCATGATACCTTTGCATGGCAGTATAAAGCTCCTCACTAGGCATTATCCCCTCTTCTGAATCTGTTGTAGCTTTGACAATGATCATGAATCGCATATAAGTTTACCTCCCTTTAGTAATGAAAGCCTTTCTTTCGAACACTTAGTTTATCATTGAAGCTACCCTGTATACTATCCCATGAGTAGCTGTATTTGGAAGGATACACCTTCCAAAAGATCTCGAAAATCTGGAAATGCTCCCTATGACCGTGCAGCGTTTTTATACATCCATCTCATGATTACTCCTCCTTTCTCAACGACAGGCTCCAAACATTCCTTCACCTGAAGATTGTCTGTTTTTAAAAACGATTGGGATAATTTCGCTTCTATCTATACGACGAACTAATCTTAACTGGTTCGACAATAAGCATAAAAATTTTCTATCTACTAATACTTTCGTCGTCTGGAAATGAAATTCCTTCCATCTAATAGGAAATCAGACGGAGCCAATTATGCCTGCGAAATTGGTTAAGTACAATAAAAATTGTTGGGGCGAGCTTGGTGAACCATTTGAAAAAATAGTCCAACTGTCGATTTATTTTATTGGTTATTTTTCCGAAGTTTTCCTTAATAACAATAATTAACTACCCAATCTGGCTTTTGTTTATGAAGGATATCGGCTGACAGTTACTAAAAGCTGACCTTACGAATAAATAGCAAATAGTAATCGCGTCTTTATTGTCACAAGGCTAATTACCTCACTATTTCCGTATTGCAGTGGTGTTAAACTTACACTTATATGCTTTCTGTAACCCCACAAGTTAGATTTTTTTCATTTTAAACGTCTCTTGAATAACATGCACAACTTGTTCAGTTGATCCACTTAACATCAACTCGTCCTATTCTTTTAGCTTAATCTTCCATGAATCTCCACCCTTAACTTTCAAAAAAACGGCGATTTAACTCAATAAATTTATGCTCTTCTTCCGGGACATCCTCTTCAAAATATATGGCATCTACAGGACATACCATTGCGCAAGCTTCACAATCAATGCATATGTCAGGATCAATGTAATACATATCTTTTCCTTCTTTAATGCAATCTACCGGGCAAACTTCCACACAGTCTGCTGACTTTTCACCTATACACGGTGAAGTAATGATAAAAGCCAAGATAACACTCCTTTCATTTTCATAAAATATTGACTAAACCCATATTTTCTCCATAAGCTTTGTACTATGCACAGATTGCAGTCTTGACTTGGGGTCTATGTGTACTTTGGCGTTACTAACCGCTATTGGTGCTTCTCCAAATCCTGTTGCAATCAACTTTACTTTTCCTGGATACGTACAAATATCCCCTACTGCATAGATACCATCGATATTTGTTTCCATTTTGGAGTTTACAAGAATATTATTCTTTTTAATGCCAATTCCCCAATTACGAATACTTCCAAGTTCAGACACAACGCCATAATTTACAATCACATCATCTACCTCTATGATTTTTTTCTCGCCAGTTTTAATATCTTCAATAACGACATGTTCTATTTGCTCCTCCCCTATCAAAGTTTGCGCTTTAAATGGTGTCATTACAGCAACACTTGATTTTTTGAGTTTTTCAACACTATATTCATGTGCTCTGAAAGCATTCCGCCTGTGTATGATCGTTACTTTTTTAGCAATTTTTTCAAGCATTAAAGCCCAGTCCACCGCTGAATCTCCTCCACCAAACAAAAGAACATTCTTTTTGGTAAATTCATTTAAATCTTTGACAAAGTAATGAAGATTTTTATGTTGAAACTGTTCCTCTCTCTCAACATGTAACATCCTTGGCTTAAAAGCACCATTTCCCGCTGTAATAATCATCGTTTTCGTATAAAAAATCCCTTTCGTCGTCATCAACTTGAAAATACCATCTTCAGTCTTTTCTACCTTTTCTAGTGTTTGATTTAGCGTAATAACTGGTTTAAATAATTCCATTTGTTGCTGTAAATTCGAAATCAATTCTTTTGCTTTAATTTTAGGAAAGCCGGCTATATCATATATATTTTTTTCTGGGTAGAGAGAAGTAAGTTGACCACCAAGCTCTGGGAGACTTTCAATTAAACGAACCGACATATTTCTCATTCCAGCATAGAAAGCTGTAAATAATCCTACTGGTCCTCCTCCAACAATCGTTACGTCAAATAAATGGTTGTTTCCTAAATAATTCGAATCCACTTTAATGATCCACCTTTCTGTTTTATGAGCTCTTTCTTAGCCTTTGATCGGATTTTCTTTTTCCTTTAGGTTTCAAATAAGAAATAACAACTAAAAAAATTAAAATGCAGAGACAAACTATAATCCCACCAAACATCATGAATCGATTATCTAGATATGCCTGATTTTCCAGCGGATGCAAATCAACGGAAAAAAGCCTCGGAAAGGTATTATGAATTCTTAGACCAATAATAGTAGAACCTAGCAAAATAGCCAATATATTTCCGACCCATTTCATAATGATCCAATAATAATTTGCGAATCCCCAATTTGTTCGTACTGCAATCCATACTCCAGTAATGAGACAGCCAAACCCGCCTGGTATAATGAGAAAATTATCAAAAAACAGGATAAATGTATGGGCAGCATAAATTTGTTCATCACTAAATGACTGAGTAGTACCTATAGCCATCATTAATTCGCCTAACAATCCTGCAAAATATAAAATGACAAAGAAAACATGAGCAATAATCCACCATTTCTTTTCATTGAACTTTAACTTTCCTTCCTTTTTTGTACCGAAAAAAACAAGAAGAAAGACTAAAGCTATAATTGTAAAAGTAATGGCTCCAATAATTATGATTTCTATCATATTTTTTACTCCTTTAACATTCTTGCTTTCAACTTGTTAATTCATTAGTTAACCATTCCAGCCATTCTAATTCCATTTCATAATAAGAGTGCAAAAATTTCACATTCGCCCTTCGTCCAATATATATGTCAGCATCATCTATCTCGCTGCTATCGTATTGTTCAATAATCTCTTTTACAAAACTTTTTCTTTTAGCAATCTTCGCAATCACATCATCTTTTGGTAATACTTCAAGCCATCCAATGGTAACTAAATATTCAAAAGTGACAATGTCCTCCGAAGCAAGGCCTTCTGACACCATTTGTCTTAATGCTTCTTCTCCTTCTTTAGTCAATTGGTAATTTTTCCTGTCCGGCATATTTCCTACCTTTTCTATATGAACCGTTACCCATCCTTTCTTCTCTATTCTTTTTAACGCTTGATAAATCGTTGCTCGATTCGTTTTCGTCCATAATCTTATATTCATTTCCTCCATTGTTTTGTCAATCTCATGTCCATATTCTGCACCAGAATGGATTAATCCTAATACAAGACATTCAGCATATGAAAAAGCCATCGATAATACCTCCATTAAATATTGTACATATTAGTATTTACAATACTAATATAGCAGATATCATTTAATTGTCAATAGGTTTTTTCACTTCTTAAGTATTATGATTATTTATATACAGAAAAATTATCCTCGCAGGAAATTGAATCAATGGTTTGTCTATAGGGGGGAATAGAGTGTAATAAATTAATTGTTATGAGTAAACACAATCTTATTTCTGTTACAGATTCCTACTTATTAGAGATATCCTCTGAGGTTTTGCTTTTCATCCCAACACAACTAGGACATAAAAATACTCCCCTTCAATAGCCGGAAGGTTGATTTTTAATCTGGCCATTAATGAGGAGAAGTTCATCCATAATTTAATAAATAGGAAATAGTGTAGAGATTCAGATTTTCGCTTTGCCACACCACTCCCGAAAGCTTCATTTTATTATCAAACTTTTTTCAAAACTCGTTCCACCTTCGTAATATGTAAACAATAATTTTGAATAACAAGGTTTAATTCACAATTCACTTTCACAGCTGCATTACCTGTCATGACACTTTTTAGCTTGGAAATATAAATAAAGACAACTTGCAGTATATCCTGAAACAGCTAAAATGCTGCATTTATTATCACACCAAATAGTAATAGCGACCTCGCAGCATTGAATGATAGTGTAACTGACATCTATATTTTTTTAAATAAAACATAGTATAAATTTCTGATTATCTTTTGAAATTTTCTTAAATGCTCGTATAACCTTATCCTATGGCGTTTCGAGCATTTTTTCTGTCGGTAGATACTTCATGTTTTTTTGTATATTTCCTTATGGCTTAGCTGTCAAAAGTGGTAAAGAAGTAGTAAATTCATTTGTTACTACTAAGAAGCAATTTGTGCCTGTTGCTTTCCTTTTTCCAAGCGTTTCACTTCTGCCATTGCGGAATCGAATGTAGCGTGTGCGTAATAGTTCAATGTCATGGTTATATTTGCGTGTCCCATGATGTACTGTAATGCTTTCGGGTTCATGCCTTCATTTGCATAGTTGGTACAGAATGTATGTCGCAAAATATGTGGCGTGATGTGTGGTAACTTATGCTCGTTATACTTGTTGTACTTCTTCACAAGATTTTTCAACATAGAGTAATAATCACTTGATGTTTTAGGATAATCCTTTCTATTAAGGAAAAGGAAGTCACTATATCCATCAATCACCACACGTTTACCATTTTTACGCTTTGCTAACACTCGCTGAAATGCTTGATAGACTTCCTCAACCATAGGAACTTGACGCTCACCATTTTTGGTTTTCGGTATTTCAATGTAGTACCCAATTTCTGTATCTCTCAATAGCTGATGGTCTACATGAATAAGACGATTTTCAAAATCTAAATCGGAAAGTGTCAAGCCACCAAACTCTGAAACACGAAGTCCTGTTTTTAAGAGTATCAGAATTTCATCATGATTTTTGCTATAGGTCTTATCAGCTTTCGCAAAGGCTAACAGTTTTTCTTCTTGTTCCTTTGTTAAGGTAATTTTAGGAACCGTATCATCATCAATAACTGTGTTCAGTTGAAAATCAAATGGATTCTTCCGAACATAATCATCTTGTATAGCAATATAGAACGAAGCCTTCAAAGAACGCTTATAGTTATTGATGGTGGAATAAGCAAATCCATTTTCACTCATTCTAATTGCCCATTCCTTAGCGTCAGATGGTTTGATACTGTCAATGCTTCTGACACCTAATTTGTCTTTCTCCAAAATATCCATCAGATATTTACGCCCAGTTTGAGTGGTTTTTCTAACTTTTGGTCTTTGAGCATTCTGTTTAGCATAAAGTTGGCAAAGTGTCATTTTCTTACCCACAACATCAATACCATCATGAATATCTTTCTGTATCTCTGCTATTTTCTCTCGAAGTGAAATACAATCACGTTTTCCTGCTGGTATTCTATCCGTAGGTACAAGTTTCCATGAGTAAACAAATTGTGGCTCTCCGAAGGTATCTACATACTTGTATAAATATCTTCCGTCTTTCCGTTGGCTCTCTCCAGTTTTTAAGATTCGACCTTTGTTGTCCCGTCTTTTTTCTGACATGACAATTGCTCCTTTCCTTATATGGAAAGAGCCTTGATACGACTTAAGACGATCATATCATATACAAGACTCTTAAACGACTAAATAACATCTAATTTATCGATCACTTTTTCAAATTGTTTCCGCTTAATTTGCACACGATTACCATTCATGATGAGCCAGCTTGCATGTTTGTTTTCCTCTGCAAATCGACGCAATTTGTTTTCACCTATCCGAAAATACTTTGCAGCTTCTTCTATCGTTAGGGTATAACGTTCCCAAATGGGTACATCTATTTGTTTCATAGAATCCTCCTTTCCAATTATTTGTAAGACATTGTTTTACAAGCAATCAAACAGCTCTAGCAAAGCTCACGGGAATTTCACCCCTACATGGTTCTCATGTAGCCATACCCATTGCCTGCGACGTTTCTATCACGCTCGGACTGTGGCTGTATGGGAGTATCATTATCACGATAAGAAAGTCATAGCAGTAACCGTTCTAAAGATTACTTACGAAGCACTAACAGGTATCGCTCGCTATCGTTCAAGGTCATGGCGTATTAGTTCGTCGGCTCTTTCCTTATCGAAACGTATTTAATTGCTTTATTCAGTTGTCAAAGAACAGTGGCTTATTCGCCTGTCCAAACATACTGAAAAGCAGTATGCTTGGATAGATAAACAAACCTATTCGGGAAGCGTGGGAACGATTCAACACGCTTCCACGAAAAGAGTTAGAATTATTTAATTTCAAATGCTAAAATTTTAGTAATAAGTTTGGTTTCCATTCTGCCACGAAGGGTTTCATCTACAATCATGTGCGAATTCCCAAATTCATCTGTCATTCGGCGAAGAGAGCGTTTAGAGAGATAACCTCTGTAATGCTTCACAATCTGGTTAATGGCTTCTGTATCGCCATCTGTCGCTTTTACAATAAGGGAGAAGGGAACCACAGGATATTTTGTTTTCATTCTTCATGCTCCTCCATAAAGTTTTTTATAAAAGCTAGTCCACTTGTTCGGTGACGATAAACGGTAGAGCGGTTTAATTTCAATAATTCTGCAATTTCCATATCGCTCATATCCAAAAAGTAATAAAGCAATATGATGTCACGCTTTTTCTCTGATAAATTTCGTAAGGCTTCACTTAGCAAATCACTTTCCACACGAACACCAAAACCGTTTAACGTAAATAGCTGAAAGTCGCTAGCATACGTATCTACAGTAGCAAACTGATTGACAAGGTAATCGCCTGTATCAGAAAAGGAAACTTCTTTTTTTGAAAGTCTTGACAGATGTTTGAAGTAATCTTTACGTTCATCTTCCATAGTCCGCTTACAGATATAGTCAAACTGGTTTTCTATGGTTTCTTGAAAAGAAGATGGCTTCATCATTTTTCACCCCCTTTCTTGTCATGAAAGGAAGTGAGCCTTGCTCTGTTATCTCCTTTCGTACTAAGTCCCGACACGAAAGGGCTGTTTGTTGCATTTCTAATAAAAAGAGTTGAAAAATATCTTTTCGCACACAAAAAAACACATAAGCAGACAGTCTAATCTGTTTATGTGTTTTATTAATTCGCTGTATATGTCTTAAAAAACCACATTGGTAGGCATATGTATCTAGGGAAGATGGAAGCACTTTTTTAATACAGAGGTTAAAAATAAATAGCGTTGAGAAGTGATGAATTTCATGACGGCTACCTCCTATGAGCCGTCAAATTTCTAAAAATGATTGGAAGAGTAACTTGTAAGTGTCTTAAAAGAAAAACGACGGCTTTTTCAAACCGTCATCAATCGAATAGGGGTTATCATGCTAATTTAAAGCATAGAAAAAGAACTGTTAGATAACGGTTTTTTTTATTACCTTTTAACCTAACAGTATTTTTCCATTGTACTGCATAAATAATAGGTACTAATAAACCTTACTATGTGTTTTTCTATACCTGTTTCTAATGAAATAGGAACAGTAAAATGTATAAAGGTGGTTTATTATGCGTAAAAAAGAAGACAAATACGATTTTAGAGCGTTTGGTCTTGCGATAAAAGAAGCTCGAATGAAACAAGGTTTAACACGTGAACAAGTGGGATCAAAAATTGAAATTGACCCACGTTATCTAACAAATATCGAAAACAAAGGACAACACCCTAGTATACAGGTTCTATACGATCTCGTATCATTACTTAATGTGTCTGTTGATGAGTTTTTCTTACCTAATACAAATAACGTCAAAGGGACTAGGCGTAGATGGATTGAGAAACAAATGGACAGCTTCAATGAAAAAGAGCTAATGTTAATGGAATCCTTAGCAAATGGAATTATAGAATCTCATGAAATGGAGGAATGAAAATTTCTCCGTTTTTATACAACAATCGCAACGAATTGTTGTATAACGATAGCTTTTTTAAATATTAGCTAAAAAGATTAATCCAACGAATACCATAAACGCAATCGTTCCAATCAGTGCTATAATGTTGAAAACTTTATTGACCTTTATATTAGCCTTAAATAATTTGTAGACGATTAGGTAAATAACAAGCCCAATAACTCCCCCTAGTGTATTTCCTATAAAATCGGTAATATCAGCTGCACCTATAGCAAAAGTAAATTGCAATATCTCTATTAATAAACTGGTTAACGCTATAGGTGCTACCTTTTTAATAAAATTCCAATTTGGCTTCAACATAGCTATATAAACTCCAAATGGAATAAAAGCTATGATATTCATATAAATTTCTGATAAATAAACCCTATTATTAATGATGACCGAATCACCAAAAGGAATTAAGTTAATTTCTCTCGTACTATACAAATACGTAAAAGAAAACTCCATTTTGAATAATATAATCCATATTAATACAACTAAATAAATCCCAAACAAAATCATAGTTAACATTCTTTGGTTTTTATTTGATTTTTCTTTTATATTTACCATTATGATTTTCCTTTCCATCTTGGGATATAAGAAGCTTTTGAATTTAAAGTGTACAAAAGGAGTCTTATCAGATGATTTGTTAAATTTCTCTTATAGTGTCATTTAAATCGTCTTTAAATATAGTCTGAATACTACTACGAATTGCGAACAATACACCAAGTAAAGTGATTATAAACACTAATATTATTGGAATGTAATTTATATTTGATAGTAATTCTTTCAATCCAAATCCAAAACCATAATTACTTCGATAAACACGTGCAATTACGATTCCAATGAATACTGCAATATAAGCTATGAATGTTTTCGTAAAAAGGAACCTACTTTCGGATAGAATCATTTTCTTTATTTGCTTTTCTGTCATACCAATAGTAGATAAAAGTTGAAATTCTCTTTTTCTTGCTCTAAGATTCCCATGAAAACTATTATACGCATTGGATAATGCAATAATAAGCATAATAATCTGAATACCTGCATTCAAAAGATGTTCATTTCTTATTTGTTCATTGTTCATAGCTTCTGTTAGTAAAATAGTGCTTGTAGAATAATCTGATTCTGGAATGAATGATGATATAATACGTTCGCTTTCATCTGACACTTTAGCTAAATCCTGATTTGCTTTTAACTGTATGGTATAGTAATTTACAGGATCTCCTTCATCAGTTCCATTCTCTTCAAAAAATTCTTCCAACTTATTCATAGTTGTAAAAATATATACACCACTCTCACCATGCACATCTAATTCATAAGGGAAAGTATCAATATATTCACTAATAGGTATATTCATAGTTTTACCCTCTGCATTATATCTAACAACAATTTCATTATCTTCCTCAGTCAAAGGAATATATTCTCTAAAGGTATAAGGAATGAAGTTACTCTGAGGTGTTTTATTCAAAAGAATATATCCTTCATCATTATCCAAAGAATTCTCTTTAAGTATATTTTTATAATCATTATCTGATAATCCGTATATTCTTACATACATATCATCAGCTCTTTTTTCGCCATCTACCAAAGCATTAGATAATTCGTTAGATATAAATTTTTCATTATCCTCCAAAAAGAATTTAAAATCTTTATGCTGATAGACATGTAGTTCATCAATACCTTCTACATCATTAATTTTACTTACCATTTCATCATCTAATTCAGAATCTGTGTAAATACTTGAAGTAAAGTCATAGGGATTGTTGAAATGATCATATTCCATGTTTAATGCTCTATATGATTGTGAAACAAGCGTACTTGTTATAGCCACAGATGAAATAATCATAGCCAAAATAATTGTCCTATAGGTAGATTTATAAGATCTGAAATAATCTTTGGCTAGAGATGTTTCAATTTTTCCACTAATTTGAGAAGTACCATATCTAGTTTTTTTCTCCTTTATACCATTCAATCCTTCGATGATACGCAACTTTGCACTTTCTCTAGCTGGTATCAATGCTGAAAAATAAACTGTAAGTAAAGATAAACCTATAATTAAAAGTATTGAAGGTACAGATATTCCAATCAAATGAAAATCAGAAGCTTGCATTCTTTCTCCAAATAATTCAGATAGTTTTTGATAACTAAAAGAATTATTCAACCAGAATAAATATAATAGGAGATTGGCAACACCATAAGAGATGATTGTACCACCTAGAATTGGTATCATAGATAGCCTTAAAACTTTTAGTCGTACCATTTTTTTTACTTGTTTTTCTGTCATTCCAACACTTTTAAGTAATGCAAGTTCTTTAACATCTCGACTATTCCACACATTAAATGCACCATAAATCACTACGGCAAAAAGAATTGTTAATAAGAAACAAGCTCCATAGGTTTCAATAGCGTCTACCATTACACTTTTAGGTGGAATAATTCCCGATGGATAAATCATTTTATATTCTAAAATATCAGTATTATAGAATAACCTTCCAGAATTCTTCGCTTCATATTCATTAATCTGAAATTCATTTAGTATTTGTTCCGTGAGCGTATACGTATCTCTTGGAGAGTCATACCACAAATATGCTTGCACACCTACATTATTTTGAAACAAATTTTCTTTTGTCGGATTTTCCAAATAACCTAAGAAAATAGATTCCTCAAAACTATATGAATGATCGTCATATTCACCAACAATAACGTACTTTGTATTATCAATATCTAATTCTGATCCAATCGTATATATGTGATTTTTTGCCAATAAACGTGATGGAACTATCACTTCTCCTTCCTTAGATGGTTTTTTTCCTTGTACTATTTCAAAATCTTGCGTATTCCAGTAATCTGGGCTTTTTTCATAAATAATTTCATCCATATCTGTTTCAATAATTTTATCAAATTCAATATGATCTATTTCTTCATAAGCTGTTAGATAATCATATATTTCTTCATCAACTCCTGAAAATGAAACATGATAATCTCCAATCATGGATTTAATATTATTATAGTTATCTGCTTTTACTGACCCGATAATGAATACAATCGTCCCAAGCAATATCACAGCCATAAGAATAGAGATTCTAGTTGCTAATGTATCTTTTTTATTATTTTTAATTGCAGAGTTTGAAAGTTCATTAATAATTTTCATAGCAATCTCATTCCTCCATCACTTGTAATTTGCCGTCAATCATTTTATAAACTTTATCGCAAGAGGTAGCGACTTTTTCATCATGAGTAATAATCATGATGGTTGACATGAAACGTTTGTTTACAAGTCTAAATAAAGCTGTTATTTCTTCTGAATTTTTTCTATCTAAGTTTCCTGTAGGTTCATCAGCCAAAATGATGGCAGGTCTTGTAATCAGACTTCTAGCAATGGCAACTCGTTGTTGTTCTCCCCCCGAGAGTTGTTTGGGATAACGGTTTAATTTATCCTCTATACCCAATGTAGATATAATTTCATTAAAATAATCTTTGTCTTCTCTTCGGGAATCCAGTAGTAATGGAAGTAGAATATTCTTTCTAACGGAAATATTAGGTATTAGATTGAAAAATTGATAGATAACACCAATATTCCTTCTTCTAAAAACAGTTAAATCTTCTTTGCTTAATTTTGTAATATTTTTATCTTGAATAAAGATATCCCCACTTGTTGGTGTATCTACGCCAGCTAATAAATGAAGAAACGTTGATTTTCCTGAACCGCTATCACCAATAATTGAAATTAATTCCCCTTTTTCCATTTGAAAGTTCACATCAGATAAGACAGTAACACTAACTGTAGAATCATAGGTTTTTGTCAAACTCTTTGCTTTTACAAGGCTCATCATAAAACCCTCCTAAAATTATTTCACTTTAAAAATACCATAGCTATGTGACTGCAAAGTGACTCAATATAAATTCTGGAAGGAAATATGTTAAAAACGTTCAAGTCAAAAAAATGACAGACATAAAGTCTGCCAAATATCAATTTAGTCTAATAGCTATTTTTAACATCAGTAAATTATAGGATTTCTATTTGTAAAATCTTAATTCAAAATAATTTGATTTCCTTTCCCTAAAATATAATAATTCTCCATTTTGTTTTTCCATAATTGATTTTGCCATAGGAAGTCCAATGCCAAATCCCTTCGTTTTAGGGTTCGGTTTATAAAACCTTGTATAGTTTTTCTGTAACCTTTTGTATGAAAGTCCTTCACTGAAATCTCTCACAAGTATACTATGATAAATAGTTGATATTTTAAATTCTACTTCAACACCTTTTTCGCTCGAAGCCTCTAAACCATTTTTAATGATGTTAAACACTGCCTCATATGTCCATTGCCTATCACGAAATAAAGTAAAATCATCACCTTTTATAATAATTGGTAAATCCTCTTTTGCAAAAAAAGATTCTAAACTTGTTTTAACATCGACAATCAATTCTTTTACACTAAAATTTTCGTTCTTCATTGGTACGATACCAGAATCCAAAGACGCCATTTTAAGAAGAATATCTGTTAATTGATATAATCTATTCACATCATTTCTTATATATAGTGCATATTCTTTTACATTAGCTGGTTCTCCATCTATTAAATCCAACATAAGCAATATTCCTGTAAGGGGTGTTTTGATTTGATGAGCAATATCCTCTGTGTATGTCTTTAAGATATCTCTATTTTTTGTTGCTTCTGTAGCTGATTGTCTTTTTTCAAGAACGGTTTTTATAATTTCATCTCTTAATCGCCCAAATTCATCATCAACAATTTCATAGTTATTTATATCTGAGTCTAGTGTATTTATTAATTCGAAAACACTGTGAATTTTTTTATTTATCATTTGTTTCTGCTTAATGTCATATAATTTGATTAACAAAAATAAAACTATATTCACAATGAGAAGACCAAACGCAGTGACAACATCGAATCTCGGGCTGATAAAAACAACAAACATAGACAGAATAAAATTAGAAACAACAATTCCTAAAAATATTTTATTATTCTTCATGTATCCTCACTTTCCCACATATATCCAATCCCGCGTACAGTCTTAATCATATCTCCGTAAGCTCCTAATTTGTTTCGTAATCGTTTTATTGTTACTGTCAATGTATTGTCGTTGATCTCATACAGATTATATCCCCATACAGAATCAATAAAATGTTCTCTAGTAATATTGAGTCCTTTATTAAGGAGAAATATTTCAAGTACATCAAACTCTTGCCTATTTAATTCAACATTTTTACTATCAATTCTTGCTGTTTTAGACTCAATATCTAGAACTAGTTCTTTATAGGTAAGATTTTCCCCATTTTGAAACTTCCTCTTAAATATATTATCAATTCTTGCCTTTAAAATTGGTAATGAAAATGGTTTTGTGACATATTCATCAGCCCCATAATCAAATCCCTTTAAGATGTTTTCTTCACTATCTCTAACTGTCAGCATTACAACTGGTATATCATAATATTCTCGTATATATTTAAGAAAATCAAAACCTGAACCATCAGGGAGATTTACATCTAAAATTGCTAAATCATAGTCATGAATGTCTACATTAGAAATTGCTTTTAATGAATCAAAGATATCCGTTATTATTTCAAAGCGTTTCATATAAGATTGAATAGCAAAAGCAATCGTATTGTCATCTTCGAGTATTAATATTTTCACATCTTAACAACTCCTTTATTTTCGTTAAAGTTCATTATTTTTGGTTTTTTCTCAAATCATCTTGTTCTTTTAATCTTGCATCTGTAGGTTTTTCAGCATTTTTTGGTATTGCCCATACACGACTAAAACGCATTACTCCAGGAATTCGATTTTCTTGACATAATTTTTGAACCCGACGCTCAGAAATATTCCATTTTTTTGCTGCTTCTTTTATTGAAATATAGTCCATATAATCTCTCCTTATATATTCTATTATATACGTTTAAACGAATAATATCAAAATAGCTAATAATCTCTTGTTTTACTATGAAAATGATATAATTGATAATAACAGGAGGGATTGTAATGAAAAAAACATTGATTAATTATTTGGGATTATTGAGTGTAGTCAGTTTGATTTCATATACGATGGCAGTTTTATTTGCACCACTTGCTTACCCCGACTATAATTGGCAAGCACAAGCTGTCAGTGACTTAAGTGCCAGTGACGCTCCTTCCTTAACTTTATGGAATCAATTAGCTAGCTTGTATGGTATTTGTGGAGTGGTCAGTATTACATTAGTTTGTGTGTATATGCAAGGAAAATTAAATCGAAAACTACGTATAGGGATTTACCTCTTTGCACTGATGTTATGGATTTCCAATGTTGGTTATACAATGTTTCCACTGTCTTCAAGTGGAAATGCTGGGACAATGCAAGATATTATTCACATCTACGTGATTACAGTAGTCGTTGTCTTATTATCCATTATTTCATTGTTATTTATTATTGTTGGCGGAATTAAAACGAGTAACTATAAACGACTTTCAATGTTTGCTCTACTATCGTTACTGCTAATGTTTATCGGAGCTCTTGGGACAGGTCTTGCTCCTGCTGAATATTTTGGGATTCCAGAAAGATTCAGTGTTTTTTCTGTGACTATTTTTAACGCTATTTTAGGTGTATATCTATATCTAGGTTTTGAATAAATCTATTTAATATAATATTCCTGTGAAACGAATGATTACTAGATAAAAGAGCCAATTCAATACGGAAATAGAAAGGCTTGCCATTATGAACAAGCCTTTTCATTTTTATTTGACAATCTTCCAATTTTCCTGCTTTTCTAATATCAGTTCAAATTGTGATATTTGTGTCGCTTTTGTCTCTTGGTCTAAATATTTCACAGCCACATTCACTATAACTTGGTTATCTTTTCTGGTATAGATAGGGTTCACCAATTCTTCAAAAACATATTCTTTATTAATCACAGGTAACGCATGATTACTTACATAGTAAGTCAATTCTTTTTCTGTGGCAGTAGGGTAGAGCTGGAAGAACGTTTCTAAAAAACTATTAAGTTCATCTGTCATTTCCGTATCAATCATACCGTCGATTTCTAGCTGTTTTGGTTGGTAATCCGATTTTTCTGGTTTCTTACTCATTGTTGGATTTTTGATAATGACCATATTCTCTGTCTCATCTACATGGACAACCACATGGAAGCTGGAAGATACAGTCTCCTTGTCTTTGTCTTCGGTAATAACTTGTTCAACGGAAAACAGTACCTCAAAGTCGTTCTCATTGACTTGGGAAACCTGCCACACTTGTATATCGTTTACACTAGAACTAGTGGGAATATCCTTACGAATCATGTCTTCATTTAACATCTGCAATTCTTCGGTCACATAATGGGTCAATTTTTTATTTCGTTTATCAATAGCTTCTTGGGATTGTTGCCATGAAAAGTAATCTTTCGCAAAGGATTTTACAAAACTTTCCACTTGATTGGTATCCACCATTTGTTGTTCAATGATTTTGGTTTCATGGACAGTGTGGGTGTCAATGGCGGTAAAATTTTTATAGATTCCAAACCCGACACTGCCAAGCAATAGTAGCCATAAGACAAAGGTTAGTTTCTTATGCGTGCCAACTTTAATCGTAGGAATCTTTCGTTGCTTTCTAGTTTTTTTAGACTTTTTAGGTTTCTCTGTTTTTTCTTTTCGTTCAATTTTAATAATCATTTGATTCATTCCTTTCTAGTGATGGATAACACGTCCAGCCCCAATAAGGTGGCTTTGCCAATAGCTGTTATTGAGGTCTGCATAACCAATTGGGTCACCTGCATGGAACATTCGGTTATTGCCGACATAAATTCCAACATGGGTCACATACGTACCTGCATTATAGGTCGAGTGAAAGAAGATAAGGTCGCCTGCTTGGGCTTCCTCCATAGAAATTTCTTGCGTAGCGTCATACTGATCTTGGGCGACACGTGGGAGGGTAATGCCTGCTTTGTCATACACCCATTGTATTAAGCCACTGCAATCAAAGGAGGTAGTAGGTGACGCCCCTCCAAAGACGTATGGAAACCCTTCGTATTTCAAGGCTTCGTCCATGATGACTTGTACCATTTCATCATCAAACTCTGTTGGGGAAGTAGTGGTTAGGTACTGCGAAACCAATTGAACATAAAATTGATTCCCATAGCTGTATCGCCAACCACCATTTACAGGAATGGCTATCGGATTGGGATAGTCTGCTTTTTTGCCACCTGACTTCTCTCTGGAAAACTGTTCAGCTAATTCATAGGTATATGTCTTCCCATGATTCCCCACATAATTTAAAAAGCCCCCGCCGTAATTGTATGATTGGATAACGGAGTCGATATCAACGCCTTGTTGTTCCGCACTGGTTAATAATTCACTGAAATATTTAACCCCTTGTTTGATAGATTCTTCTGTACTCAAACTGTTGGGCGGTAAGCCCAAAGACTCGGAACTTTGCATAACATCTTCTGCTGTACCGCCAGATTCCACTTGTATAATGGCTAAGATATAAGAAACATAGTCTTCTATGCCATATTCCTTACAATATTTTTCAACTAGCGGGCGATGTGCCAATACTTCTTGCGAAACGGTCACACCGCCTTGTGGAATAGAAGAATCATTGTTGCTTCCACCACTGTCCGTATCATCTGCGAAGAAAATGACCATAAACAATAAGAGAAAAAAGAAGAGAGAGAAGACCACACTACAAATCACTGTTATTTTTAGCTTCATGTTTGTTGACCTCTCTTATCCGTTCTTTTATTAAACTTCCTCTGGTTCAATTGGTTTTGTACTGGCTTTTTAGTTGGTGGGGTGGGTGTCTTTTCTTTTTGTTCTTTTTTCAATGGTCGTTGGGTACGTATCACAGGTAGTTGTTGCTGATTTTTCGTTTTCTTTGAAGGATTGGTTTGTTTCAACGGTTGCTGATGAGTTTCACGTTCAGAGTTTTGTGATAAAATAGGCGTGACGATTTGCTGACGTTTATTCAAATTTTGCTGTTTTTTCTGAACAGGAGATGATGGTTTTTCTTTTCCTTTTCGTCTTTTTTCTTTTGCTTTATCCAGTTCCAAACGCTTTTGAGCAATGTTCTTTCGTTTTTGCTCCTGCTGATTCATACGCAGTTGTTTGCGTTGAGCTTTGGTATCTGCCATCGATTGTTTAAAGTCTGTTACATTATGAGTGACATTCTCTTTTCCTTGATGAAGGGCATATCTGACATGGGTTGGTGTCGCCTGTATCTGTTGTTTTGCCTGCTTCCCTTTATCGACAATGCGATTTTTCGTGTCCAATACATGGGCTGTCTTTTCACCTAATCGTTGCCCGATACCGCCTTGTTGCTTTTTCTCATTGGAAAGTGCTATTTCTTTCTTTGGTGTAGTCCGTTCATTTTGACGAGTATGGTTGGCTTTATTGGTTTGATTCTGCTTTGTTGTCATTGTTTTTTGTTTCGTTGACCCTGCTTTTCCACGGAAAATCTTACTCATACTGCGTTGAAATCTTCTGGTTTGCCGATTCATCATTTGACGAGGTCTGCGAAAGACTTGTCTGCCCATGTTTTGAGAATCGTTGCTTTGTAAAGAGAACAGGCTCATTAAATCGCCCAGTTTAAAATAAATCCCTGCAAAGGTCACAATTTGTAAAAACATAATCATGAAGAAGGGAGAACTGGCTGACAGGGAATAAAGCATAGTGGAAATACTAAAGGCAACGGTAATAATCAAGGTAATACCTGCCCTTGTCATAATCACATTAAATAACTTGGTAATGGCTCGCCTACCCATGCCATCAAAGTTAGGCAACATACTTAAAAGAAAGCTAATTGGTAAAAACATAGCGAAAATAATAAACAACACTTGCGAAAAGATCATGATTCCTGTTAAGAGAAAGACAAAAATCGAGATACCAATATTAAACACAAACAAAAAGAAGACTGTTCCTAATCTGGAAATGGTCTTCGGCAAGGTTAAATAGGTATTCTCATAGTCTTCAATTTCTTCAATCACTACATTTTCTCTATCTTCGCCATTGTTGGCGTCTGGGCTAGTAGATAACAGTTTTTCCACTCGGTCTTCCCCTAACGCTTCTACATCCGTTGAACCATATTGAAGCAACAGCCACGGTTGCTTGACTTGAACGGAAAATAAGCTGTCACGAATCATGTCCACACTGTCTTTGCCTTGACTATCCGTGTTGGGAAGTACAATTTTTGTACCAATATCCAAGCTGGCAGTGCTGACGTCTTTAGAAAAATCATTAATTTTCCCAATATAATCGGGAGCATAGGCAATAAAGGAAGCTGATAGGATAAACACCACAACAAAGTTTAAAATAGCTCGTATCGCTTTGGTTGTTTCTCGTTTAATCAGTCCTGTATAAGCAACATAGATTCCAACAATCAGGATAAAAAGAAGCAAGAAGCCCACATAAAATCCTGAACTGGAAAAGCCACTCGGTGTAATGCCTGCAATGGTTTGCATGTTTTCGCCGATAGCTTGGGACGTTTGACTAATGAAATCTAAGGCATAAGCTTCTTTCACCAAATAACCTGTAGCATTGGAGAGATACAGTGAGATTGTCCAAATGAAATTGGTAATGGCATACAGTCCATACATGACCGATTGCCCAATCCCATCACTCCAATTCCACGGAAGCCATCCCCAGCTATTATCCACATAATAATCAAGCTGATAATGATTTAAACTGTACTTGGAGTATTCATTGCTAGTATTAATGGTTTCATCCACTAACCCTGTGGCTTGTACTGCATTGCCAATTATGCCTAACAACAGAAAAATAACGCTCACACAAAGGAGTGTTATCCAACTATAGCGAAGGACTTTCTTTTGTTTCTGTGTCATGCTTCCACCTCATTTCGCACAGGTGGTCTGGTATCAAAGGCATGTAACAATTCCTCGAAAATCGGGTGGAATTGCATAACGCCTACACGACCATAAATATCTGACATTAAGCATTGTCCATTTTCTAATTCACGCAAGCATTTCTGATTGTTTTCATCTTCCTTATCCACACCGAAAAATTCTAATGTCTTTTTGATTTCTACTAAGTCAGTAGAACGAAAGGCAAATTTTAAGCCAATGTTATTCTTCATCTTTTCATCTAGTAAATCGTCGGCGTTTTGGGTAACAAAATAGACTCCTGCATTCATGGCACGTCCAGCACGCACCAGCTTCATAGATAACGTCTTTCCTTGTGCCACTTGCAAAAATAGCGATAGGTAATCCTTTGAAGTTATCTCTAGATTTTCCCCCGCTCCACACCGTACGTGAGACTATTCACCTCATACGGCGCTCCATCATTTATTTATTGAATTCATTTTTCTTAATCTATCATTCGTTAGAAGAATACTATTTGTTCTATTGGTGGTTCTGTTGTTGATATTGGTATTTCATCGTTTTTAACCAATTTACGAAGTTTATTTAATTTCTCCAGTTTTTCACTTGATAAAGAAAGTTGTTTTAATAATCGTTGAATGGTTTCAGGTTTTGTCGCATGAATAAGTGTATGCACTTCTTTTTGAACAAGGACAAGATTCCGATAGGAATCGTTCTGTGTCAGTATCCAAGGTTCTTTATGGTGACAATGGAAGTCATTTAAGAAAAGTTCTTCCCCTGTTATGGCACATCTGCCTTTTTGTGCGACAAATAAAGAAATTCGATTATCATTGTATTCAATACTTGCTCTTTCATTTATAACTGGATGTTGTCGTAACCATTGTACTTTCCATTCTGGAACGGATTGTTGTTTTCGATGAATCGCCAGTCTGCCTTCAGGTGTATATTTGTTATATGCATGTTTCTTTAACATTGGTTTTCTCATCTGAACATAACCTAAGGGTAAGATAGGGTAATCAAGTAAATAGCGCATTTGTTTTGATTTCAAATACTTCTTGATTCCTTTGTCGTGACCTTTGTATTCACCTTTTTTAGTCAATCCATGTTTCCGAAGTAAATTATACATAGTAGTTAATAGTTGATAATTAAGTGGTTCAAAATCTAAGTTTACATGTGTGGCTAGGGAATAGTATTGATGTATTCCAATAATCTTGGAATTATATTTTCTTATTTCCCGTACAACATATCTGCGCTTGTCCATTTTCTTTATTTGCTTTACTTGTGTCTTAAGATCATGTTTAATGCGTTTAAGAGCTTTTGGCGCAACATGTGAATGACAAACTTTCTTGCCACTTTTTGAAACTAACCGCAATGTGAATCCTAGAAATTCACTAGAATCTTTGTCTAAATTGGTTATCTGAGATTTTTCCTCTGAAATTGGAAGCTTTAACCTATCTTTCAACCATAGTTTGACTGCATGGTATATTTTGTGAGCATCTGATTTTGTACGACAAAATATTTTGAAATCATCGCAATACCTCACAATATACATTTCTTTCAAAGACGTAGTCTTTCGTAACTTTCCAAAACTATGCCCTTTATCCAAGTAGCCTTTTTTATTGTAGTGAGGTTTTAATTCCCGACAAGTACGTTCCTCCCATTGATTGGCAATCCACCAATCAAACTCATTCAAATTAATATTTGCAAGTAAGGGACTTAAAATGCCGCCTTGAGGAGTTCCTTTTGTTGGGATTTCAGTCTCACCATTTGGAAGAATAATAGGTGCTTTTAACATCTTTCTTAAAATAACCAATAGTTGTTTATCACGAATCCCCATAGTCCAAATTTGGCGCATAAGTTTTCCGTGATGAACATTATCAAAGAATCCTTTAATATCTACATCAACTACATAGTTTAATCGACTTTGATTCATTCGGTACATACACATAGCTATTGCGTTTTCTGTAGACCGTTGAGGTCTAAAACCATAACTGTGTTTGTAGAATTTACCTTCGCAAATTGGTTCAAGCACTTGTAGAATACATTGTTGCGTAATTCTATCCCACATAGAGGGGATACCTAAAGGTCTCTTTTTTCCGTTTGCTTTAGGAATTTCAACTCTACGCACTTTTCTTGGTGTGTAATATTGAAATCTTTTCTTTACTATTTCCAGAAAAGTATTATAAGGGAGTTTTTCAATATCTTTGATAGAAACTCCGTCCACACCTTCTGTTTTACTCCCGCCATTTCTCTTGATTGTACGATAAGCTAACTGAATATTTTCATCTGATATGATAATATTCATTAGACTTTTAAATGAAGCACCTTGGGTGCTTTTCTCATACAATTCATCGAAAATTTCAGTCATTCCATAGTATTCTGCATAGCGCAATTTGTTATCTTTTAGAACAATTTCTTCTCTAACGGTTTGTTTCATGGTCTATCACTCCTCTCATCAGATTCGTGACCTTTTTAGTCCTACTAGAATCCATGAGTAGTGATTAAGTTTTATTCAATAAATAAATGACTTGTGGCTATTCCTCCGATTCCATTACAGAATCATCTACGGTCATGCCACTACTCTCACTAAAGATTAAGAAAAGTTATGCTTTCCTTTTCAATGCTTCACTGGTTATGCTTACCTCCACGTCTTTAGCTTTCAACGTTCCCTTAACTTTATCAATACAGAGGTTAGGTGCTGACTTTACCCCACAGACTTATCATGTGCCTGTAACACATCAAGGACTTTCATAGGAGCGTATTTTTACTTATCCTCAAGCCTGTCATGCATACATTTCTATATGCTAGTCTTCAGAGCGTACATTCGCCAGTTCGTCAGTTCCTTATGGAACATTCTCACCATATTCTGTTTTTAATGACTCCCGGCATATCAACCACATATCCTACCTCTAGGACACTTTCGTTAAATGACGAGCCATTTAATTCGGTAGTTTTCTGCCGACTTCACCGAGCTTCATACAGTGTTCTTTGCACAAGACAACTGCATGTCGGAGGATTAGAGGAAGCGTTTCAGGGCGTTACTCCTTCATTCCACTTCTCAAGTTAAGAGTTCTCCATTCTTCTTTTTGATTAACTGCTTTTAAGCAGCTATCTTCGAGAATGTGCGCAATCTTTTCAATTGCGAACGTTTCGCACAGCTCCAAGCCTCATCCAAATCAACAATTTTAAAGATGGAGCGGTCAGAGTGGATAAAGTCTAAAGCAAAGGTGCTAATGACAATCAGCATAGCCACACTTAATAACTCCATTGTCGTATATTCTTCAAAAGAACTATTGGAATCAGGTAACACCAAATCTGCCACCTGAATAATATTGAGTTGTTTTTCCAAGCTAATAGATTGTGAGACATGTCCATCACTAAATAAAAGATGGGCAAAATCATAATCGACAAAACTTTCGATATGGTCAGCAATGCTATTACTGATTGGCGTATTTTCTTTTCGTAATTCCTCTATGACTAATAACAATCCTCGTTGTTCATTTTGGGTCACACTCCGAATCGCTTTACGGAGAACAGGGAATTTTTCGCTATCACGACTCGAAATCCCTGTTAAGAAGGTGAGAATATCAATAGCCAGACTTTCTGAATCTTTGGCTCGTTTTAAGATAACGTAAGGGTCAAGTAGTCCTTTGTTTTCTTCCTCACTGCTCAGATTAACGATATTGATTTCATGAGCAATTTCTGGCAAGGTTTCTTTCCATTTTCCACGTTCAGCTTTTGGATCAACAATGACTGCCTGTCCGCCAAAGAGTACCGCATAATAAACTAACATATTGTTAGCGAATGATTTTCCTCCACCTAATGAACCGATAAAGGCAGACGCTAACGCATTCGTTACAGAACCTTTCACGCCTTGACTGGCAAGGCTCGGTTTGAGATAAATATTTCTGCCAGTATCGAGATTATAACCAACATAAATGCCCGAATGTTCGCCAAGCATTTGCGTTGCTCCAAAACCCAATCCAGCCAAAAAGTCCGACGTGACATATTGAATGTAGTCATTGATATATCGCTTGCTGGAAGGGATAAATTCATTATGCAAGCCTAGCATATCACCAAAAGGTCGTACTAATTTGATAGACAGATCGTCATAAAAATCTTTTACTTCATCACAACGTTGTTTCAGCTCGTCCAAGTTCTTTGCTGATACCCGTACCACATAGCTTAGTTTGTACATGGATTCTTTGGTTTGGTCTAAGTTGGTTTCTAATTCATCAACAGATTCTAAAGCGTCTACCACATTGGTACTGGTTTCGTTGTCGCTTTCCCATGCGTGGCTATCTAAATCTTTCAATTCTTTCTTTTTATTGCGAACGGTAGACAAGGCTTTTTTATTGGCGACAATTTCAACATTCATACTGGTATCAATGGGGAAAGTAAATTGCTGTTGCTGATAGTAGAAAATTTCACTGTTAGGAAAATCTAATTCGCCGACAATAGAATTAATTGTAAAGTAGGCAACGTAGGTCGTATGTTCTTCCTGTTCAATCCGCAAGTAGCGTTGATTTTCTTCTATCAAGCAACGTGTGGGTTTGAGAATATCATACTTTTTTAGCAAAACGTTTTTGCCTTCATATCGTTTGGGCAAATGATACGTATATTCTTCATAAGGTATTCCTGCCTGCCCATAAAGGTGTTCAAGAATATAGCCAAAATCGTGTGGATTCAATTTGCGAATTTGAAAGCGTCTGGATAATTTACTTTCCAATAGCTGTTCCATTTTAGAAAAACGTTCGATTTCTGCCATAGGCATAGAAACAAAATCACCCATCAATTTGTGATTCACGCCATGAAAGAATTCTGCAAAAGCTTTTTGAATTTCTTTCCCAACATTTTTAACCGATACTTCCTGTTCATTCAGCAAGAGTTTAAAACCAATAAAAAAGCGATAGTCTACTTGATTGTCGCCAATCATAGAAACTAACGCTTCGGTTTGTTCATCTATTTTTTGGTAAGCCACCTCTTTTAATCGTCCTGTGACTTCTTTTTTGGATTGTTCTTGGGTGGCTCGAATACTAGATTCCGTTGCCAGTTGCAGAGCATGAATCTTGCCATCCCGATTTTGGGCAATCAGTTGGCGAAAATTATCATGGACTTGTCCTTTTTCTTCTGAACTTAAAAAACTGTAATTATAGGGGATTAATTCATAATAGGCGAATACTTCGCCATCATGATTAAATACGAGATTATCTTCTATATATTTAATGGGATATGCCATTGAATCGTTCACTCCTTACCATCGTAATAGATTCATTGAGCGTTTCTTTTTGCAAACGCACTTGTTTACCAGCATAGGTGACTTTTGGGCGTAGGACATAGGTAATCAAGGACTTTAAAAATCCATAAGGTTTCTTTCCATCAAAAGTTTTTTGGCACATAAACCAAGTTAGAGCAACAGGAATCCCCACATATTTGAGTAAAGCACCGTCAATCAAAGAAAGAGGTGGCAGATTACCAAAGAGAATGACGACAAACAGAGAGACAATAAACCATGTCATTTGCGTAAAGGTAATGGGGAAAGGGAGTTGTAAATCATTAATCGCATAAATGACTTTCTCTACCGACCAAATGCTGGTGTAACTTCTTATTTTTTTCATGACTTCACGTCCTTTCTGTAAAAATAGAAAAGAGCAATCATCTAAAAAAGTGGATTGCTCTTTACATGGATGGATTCACTCATTTATTAGACATACTCAAAGACGCCATGAGAGGTGACAAGAAAATTCCCCTCGATTTCCATATCACGTCCTAGAGCTTGATAGTCAATATAATTTTGTAAGTTAGAAGGAACTTCTCCGAGCTGTCCTGTTTCTTCCACATAGTGACGTGCGACATCTTCCATCGAATTACAATCGCTATAACAGTGAATATCATCTACATTTTCCAGCAATTCTTCTAAGCTACTAAACCACATGCTTTGAATTTCTTTGAGTTCATCATAAATAGGTGTTCCCTCAATTTCTTGAATCGCTTCACATAAACGGTTAATTTCACTAATGGGCGTGTACTCGTCCACATCAAAAGGAAGTTCATAATCGTGTATGGCGTATTCTTCGTAGTTCTCATTTAAACCGATTCGTTCTGCCATTTCTTCCTCATCAATAGGTGGTGTAAACCATGCAGCAACCAATTCGCCTTCATTATAGCGTCCTAAATTTGCCACATAGACTTTCATTTCCAACGTTCATCATGTCCCTTCTTTGTAAAAGTTCAAAAATCCTACCGCACTTCGTTTGGTGCACCATTCTTTTGCAAAAGATAAGAAATTCACTTATCTTTCACAAAAGAACGGTATAATTTTTTAAGCCCCAATAATTCGATTGAATAAGTTTAATAACACGTCTTTCACGCCAGCAGCATTGAACACAAGACCAACAGCGATTAAAGCAATAATCAAAAAGCCAATCAGTTTTGAAAATTCTCGTTTAAAGCCTAAAAATAGCCCAATGACGACAATCGCTAACAGTACCAACGATTGGGCGTTATTTAAAAACCAGTTGTACAAATTCTGCCCAAAATTCATGTGGTTGTCCTCCTTTGCTTTAGATATTTTTCTCGATAATAGATATAATTCTTTACACGTTTTAACAATTGAAAGGGGGTTAAATGCTCCCCATAAATGGTTACTCGATTGGTATAATTCGGATAAAACGTCACTTTGTAAAAATCATAGGTATAGATGGCTTGACCAGCCTGTCTGTTTCCTTCAATAATGAGTGACGTATATTTACCTGTATCTTGCGTGTACACTTGAAACTCAATGCCACAATGAAACCCTAATTTCTTTAATTCTTCTGTTAAAAGGCTCATGTAATCAGTTCCTTCATTGCCAGATGTTGTTGTTCAATTAATTTCTCATGCTTCTCCGTCAACTCGGCTTCATGAATCATGGTGGAAATAATCGTTGTTCCGTTTAAAGCGTCTAAAATATTGACGACTTTTAACGTAGGGGCGACTTGATGGTGTAACCAGTTCAATGTCCGTTCAAAAGAGTACGGTTCTGGCTTTGTCGTTAGGCGTAAAGCTCCTCGATTCTTGCCGATAAACCATTCCCAGCGTTCATTGGTTTTCCATTGACTACGACGTTTTGTTTCGTCTTTATCTGCAAAGCGGATATAGCGATTAATAATCTCAAAGGCTGTCTTTTCCGCATGTTGATGTTCCAATAAATCTTTCATGGCTTGGGTGGCTCGGTCATTTTTCAACCGAATTTCAAACCGATTCTTTACTTCTGCGTCTTCTAAGGGAACATCATTTTTCACGTATTGCTCGTAATCTTTCTCATATATACAGAAATAGACTTCACTTTTTAGTGAGCCAATATAAAGGGTGTTTCCCATGTCTGGTTTTTCCTCACGGTGAACCAATTCGCCACTGCGGTAATTTTTAAAGCTGCGAAAGACGGAAATACATTCTTCCTGTTTACATTTCTTTGCCAACTCTGGAATATCCAAAATCCCTGTTTTATCGTTGATGGCTAAATCCAAGCGTTTGAAAATACCTTTATGTTCCATGCAATCTTGAAAGAAGTCATACCAGCTACGGTGTTGAGCCAATAGAAAGTTTTCAAACTGCCGACAGCCTTTTCCTTTCAGTTCCAATAAAACACCTTTACTTAAATCGTGAGAGACCATGACGATAATGTCACCGAAACGATAATGCTCTGGGTAAGAATAGTAGCCAAAGTCTTCATGTAGCATATAGTCCATATTCAAACGTAAAACTGTACCGATAATATGAGCTACATCATTGGTAGGAAATCGAATCCGAACATAGTCAAATAACATTTCCAATGGGTTATCGGGATTGAAGCGTTCCAAAGCGTTGAACAAATCTTCTTTAAGCTGTTGGGTAGGTACGGCTTTACCTGTTTCAATATCCGATAAATAAGGTCTGGTAATATGAGCAGCGACCGCCAATTTATTTTGAGAAACGCCATAAGCCAATCGCTTTTCTTTCAATTCCTCCATCCAAGTCTTTTCCTTTTTCACTCGCAACCCTCCAATCAAAAAAGATGTAAACTAGGAAGCCCCAGTTTACATCTGTCTCATTTTCTACAATCCCTTGTGCCATCAACATTTGTTGATAAGAATTGTCTGTTTCCAGTTGTATTTGTGCCCCCCTGTTAGAAACGGGGGGTTAATACGGGGCAGGGCAAGCCCTGCCCGACAAAGACGGAACTTACGGTTGGAGACCGTAAAACCCGTCTTTGTCGTCTGCTTTTGATCCCCCTTGTATTCCAATATAAATAACTACAAAATCAACCTCTGGCTCTAAATGCTCATGGACAATCACTTCAGATAGAATATCGCTTTTGAGTGAGTCTCTATCAAAAAGTTGAAATTGGTAATAAATATTACTATTAGTAATACTGTGGCGGCTATCTAAACGCATTCTAAATTGGAAAGGCGGCTTTTTTACTTCACGAATAATCTCATCAATCAGCTTATCTATTTTTGAGTAAAATCGTGCTTTGGGATTGACAGTAAAGTCTTTGTATCGGTCAATAATATATTGGTCACAATCTATTGTGAATTGATCTGTATGCAAACAAAGGCAAAGGGTACACTTTTCCGTTGGTGTATGACAGACTTCCAATTTCTTAATATCCATTCTTCTTATTTCTCCATTTCTTTTTCTTATGATGATGTTTGTTTTACTTTTGCAAGTGTTTCAATCGTCTGTAAAAAGTCATGTTCTTTTGGTACCAGGGGTGTATAAAATTCAGAAATGACACTATCCCCTTTATCCACATAACCTCGTCCTTTGATGGGCTTTAAGAAAAACTGTTTTTGTACATCTGATCCGAAAACCATGCCAAATCCGAGTTCACTCATGCGTCCTAAAGCAACCCGAAAATTAAAATTATCCCGAATCCCATCCCCAAGATATTTTGCGTCTGGTCGTTGACAGGCAAGGATAAGGAAGAAGCCAGATTGTCTGCCAAGCATAACAATTTGTTTCAGCTTACTCATGACTTTGACGCTCTCTTTCCCAATCATTTCCATAAACGAGGTATACTCGTCAAAAATTAAAAAGCGAGCAGGCAAGCCTAAATAAGCATAATTTTCTCCTGTCTTATAGTTAGGCATTGTTTTCATTTCTTCATTTCGTGTCATCATGTCCTCATAGAATTGGTCAATACAAGCGGTCATATCTTCCTTTTTATAGTACACATCAGGCATGACAGCAGATAAGTCCGCTAAATCGGCATTTTTAGGATCTAGTATATATAGCTTTGCGTCTGTCTTTAATAGGGCTTCAATCAGTGTAAGAATAAAATAACTTTTTCCGCCACCTGTGCCGCCAGCGATCAGCATATGCGGCAGCTTGTCATATTCCCAATAGAAAGATTCCATGAGTTTTAAGCTACCATCTTGTGCCACCACTTCATCAATGGAAATGCGGTTGGCAATCATGTCATAGAAAAGTACATACTCCACATAAGAATCGTGTAATTCCTTTGAAACCAATTCACAATACAAACCGCTTTCTAACTTTGTTTCCAAGTTTAAGAGCGGTTCTTGAAACTTTCCGAGCGTAATTTCCGCTTGAATATACAACAATCCCTTTTCAAACCGATAATACATTTTGGGAAAATGACTGATTTTCTCTTTTGCTTTATCAGAAGGGATGTCTTTAAAAAAGCTCTCTTTGGCGACTTGTTTTGTTTCATACCAACCGTTTTCCAGTATCATTTTAGAGAGTTTTTGACGGTGAATAATCTGTTTGAGGTGGTCATAGCGATAATGGTAATAGACAAAAGCACAACCGCCTGTCAATACAAGACTGATAAGCAGCGTCATTAATCCATACGTACTAATAAAGTGAGCTTGAAATGTATCAAGCTGCCATTCAGTAGATACCAAAAAGGATAGATGAAAGGGTGTAAATAAGAGAAGCCATGTTCCAAATAACCGAGTAAATACAAATTGAAAAACGAGGGAAGCGTCTTTTTTTTTAATTCGTTTCCCTCGTTTTTTTAAAAGGCTCATATTTATTTATCCTTATCTGGTGGGGTTTTTACGGACTTATCATTAATTGGTGCAGCCTTTCCTTTTAACACCAAATCATCTGCCTTTATGAACCAATCGACATCTGCACCACGAAAAGTGGCGTTTGCAACGGTATCAGCTACAGGATTGACCATTTCGACCTGTGCGTTATAATCAAATTCTTTTAATGGAATAGAAGCTGGGATACTTACTTGAATCATACGCCCTTGTTCTCTGGATTTTAAATCATAGGTACGTTCTTTTACTTCAGTTGATACCGTCCCATCCTCATTTTGAAGAAAGACTTCCCTTCGTAATGCCGAAAACTTCAATATTCCAAAAGTCTTTTCCTTATCAATAATTATGCCTTGTGCTAATCGCATGTGTGAATCCTCCTTATGCCTTGACGATATCGTCAGCATGTAATTTATAGTTTGTAAAACCTCGATCCCCAATTTTATAACCTTCTGCGGTAATACGTGCATTGACTAATTTTACGCTGTCCTCATGTTCAAAGAATTTTTCCCCAGCTTCATTGGGAAGGATGACTTCAATATCATCTGCCCGTTGAACATCTGAATAGAGATTATAACTACGAGATAGAGTGGTCATTCGTCCATTAATCCGTCGCTGTTCGACGTTTCCTTCTCCTGCATATTCTAAGTTACCAAATGTTTTTTCCATGTTCGGGATTACATATTTTAGTTCCATGATACAGACCTCTTTTCTTGTTTTAGTTTTTGATTCATAATTCAAAGTAAGACTTAAAGGGAGCGGGTGGGGAACGAGAGTTAAACATCTGCATGATTCATCACTCCTTATGCGTCTTGAAAACGATAATCTACTCGTCCATAAATCACACACCAAAATACAACCATTGTTTCTCCTTGTTTATCACGTACCAGTTTTCCATGAAGAAAAAACGGATAATCTTCAATTTCTATCTCATTTAATACAAAATTGTCGTCAATCCATTCCATGACCTTATCTTCATATATTTCTTGCTCTTTTAAAGACATCATGGTCATTCTCCTTTTCATTTAGTTTGGTCAAAACAATTGTCTGTTTCTAAACAGTTCGCACAAAAAATAGACACCTCAATTTGAAGTGCCTATCTATTTCATATTTAATTTTCATAATGGAAGTATCTTTTATTGATCTTCACTTTTCTAGGATATATAGTCGTATCAAGACTCATCCAAAAGTAGTAAATTAGTGGTAAAATGGATTACTTAATCCTTTAAACGGATTGATAAATCCAATGTTTATGCGGATAATCTGATTTCTACACTATTTTTAACAGAAAAAAAGTAAAAAATACCACCAATCATCCAAAACGGTTCCCAAAAAAGTAACCTCCACAATACTGCATATAATTCTAAATCAAAATCTAAAATATGAAACTGACTTAATGTAATAGTGGTGAAATTAAGAAATCCATAAAAGAACAGGATAATACCCACTATTTTAGTCACATAAAAAAGTACGCTGCTTATTATTGGCTTCCTCCATTGAAGAAGTAGCAATGACAATAATAGCAAGCCAAACAATTTAATTATCCCTGTAAGCCATAAAATGATGACAAAAGATCTTGGAGGATTTAAAGCCATCTCATAAATTGAGCCGCCAAGGGATCTCGCGCCAATGAGGCCACCCATTGCCCAGTAAAAGCTCATGGCTGCGAAGACAACAGTCCAAACCATACCGAATGTGATCATCCAATAATTTTTCTTCAAAAAAATACTCCTCTGAATCTAATTTGTCATTTATTTTACTATTTTTCAACATGAAATAAATGTTATTAATCTTAATTCAAATGATAGACTATTAGAACAACTTCGTAAGAAAAAGTTCTTGTATCAATCAGCCTCTGTTTTATATCCATAATCAATGGACTACCTCTCTAAACAGATAGCCTAAATTCATCTACAAGCCTTAAGTCGATAAAACCTAAATAAGAGCGCTCGACCTTCTAACCAGATGTCCTTACATGTCAGATTCTAGATCCAAGGCTGATAGATTTTGCTGCTTCTTCTCCAACCTTTTAAGATTTATAGATTAAAATGAAACTGACGTGTTTTAAGAGATTCGCCACCCAATTTCTGATAAAATTGAACGGCATGGGCATCAGCTTCCTCCGCTTGGACAAATAGTTCCTTTATTCCTTTTTGCCTGCAATCCGCTAATAACTCAGAAAACAATCTGCTGCCAATCCCACTTCGCTGATAGATAGTTTGAACTGCTACATCATAAACATACATCACAGATCCAACCTTATCATACGACATGAGCTCATAAGCAGTTATTCCGCCAATTATTACTTCAGATTGACGAATAGCAACAACACATACAAAACTTGGATTGTTCAGCAATTGCCTAATATTCTCCTTATTTACGTCATTTTCAGTCTCAAATACATCATTGAATAATAAGACTAAATCATGAAAATCCTTCTCATTGCCGGACTGTAACTTTTTGTAGGCAACATAATTATTATTCATTTGTTTCTCCTCATCCCTTATTTTTAAATAGAGTTTTGAGAAATTGTACCGATTTTTATAGGGAAATAAAAAAAATATTAATTGATTATTGGAAATATTCTTTTCGTACGTTCAAGATGCAGAACGTTTTCCGTCCATTTTATTTGTATAATAGGTAGTGAATCCAATAATAAGCGGAACAAATACAAGGATTGGGATAACCCATACAACCAAACTTACCGATTCAATCTGAAGAAGTCTCGGTGCACCAAATACAGTAAATGCAGTAACGGTAGCAATACAGCACGTCATCATACCTATAATATGTTCTACTATCCAATGCGATCTTCTAGTCGGTGCTGACAACCAGTATTGTAGTTGAGCTCCTCCCAAAAACACACCTACAATAGGGAAAAATTTCAATAATGGAAAATCAATTTTCCAGCCATATATGCTAATGGCAATACCAGAGACAAGTAATAGTATCGGCAGCAATAGATCAATCACTTTTCTATGTGCTATTCTGCGCGTTTTATAACGAAGAACTCGTAATCCATACCATACAGCCCCACCACTTAAAATAGCAATAAAAATCAGAAACCAAGAAAATGGAACATCCTCTGCATCAAATGATGAATCCCACGCGAGACGATAAACTCCCATATATAATGCTGAAATGGACACAATGCTCATGGCAACCACATATACCCAGCCACTGCGACGATGAATCTTACTTCCCTTTCTCGTAATGATTGGAATCCAAAATACAAATAATGCCAAGAAGCCCCCGATAATATGAGCCCACCGAGCAGCCATAACAATATATTCCACAAGTACCCACCCCCTTGCACAAAGTTTTTTTAAATCTAAAACTGTTCCAATAAGTGATAAGAAAAATTATAAAAAATAACATACCTCCATTTTGCCTCCATTTTGTAGATGTTCTTCATTTCTTTAATGAAATCTTATTCAGAACGAAGATGTAGTATCATTTTAAAAAATTCCCGCTCTCCACTGTGCTCGAGAATTGCTTTATTTGTTTATTGTATCATAAAATAGGCACTGAAATACGTTAGGTTTATTATAACTTTTTCAACCAAAATTCAAAATAAAATTAAGAAAATCGTTCACTTTCTTTTGGGACATACAGAAGATTCCTTCCCATTCAGGTCTTTACATTGGGGCGGCTTAGTACAAAACGACAAAGCGGCAAAATCTCTGCAATACCTTTTAGGAACACAGCAATGCAATGTTGCAGACCACTGTAAAAAGTAATAGTCGATAGTACTGTGCTAATCGACATTACAATTAGTCCAATTTGTATAACTGGTTTCCTTCCCTTTATAGCACTAATTTTTCCCCATACTAGAGCCATAACAGCTGTCATAATGGAGCCGGAAGAAATCAAAATTCCAGAATGAATTTCTTTTAATCCCAATTCCCGTATTAGTGACGGAGTGATTGGGGCAAGCAGCATTACCCCCAACATTGCAACAAAAACACTAATAAAAACTGTGATTTTAACTCTGTTCAATCCTTTCAACTCCCTGCTAATTCATATGTTTTATCGTTATGACAAGCTGTTAAATAGCTTGTGTGGACGAGAACTTTAAATAATGGTTGAGTGAATGAATATAACTAAATTCATTCACTCAACCATAATAAAAACCACGCATCACTTTTGATGGTTGGTTAATCCCTGTATAATAAATTCGATTAAATATTGCATAAGTTGTGGAAAATGTTGAATGCCAATTTCATCCTTATGCGTGTCAATACAGGTTATAGAATCAAAAAAAGCTGGCAGAAGTTCTTCATCAATATCATCCCTTATTTTCCCTTGAGCTTTCCAGTCTTTAAGTAAGTCCAAATAAAAACTGCGAACAGAATCAATAGTCCGGTTGTTACCATCTTTATAATGTTGTTCGAGTTCCTTATAAAAATCTTGATTATGCCATTCTTTCAATATAGGATTTGCATGAATGGCCTCGTAATTTTCTATTAGTAATTGACTAATCAATGTCACAGGCTCTAGAGTCAAATCCAACGATTCAATAAGTTGGTTTTTCAGCTTCTCATTCTCCTGTGCATAAATTTCTATAAATAGTTGTTCTTTAGATTTATAGTAATTATAAAATGTACCAACACCTATACCCGCCATTTCAGCTATTTCTTTAACATTCGTTTTTTTGAATCCTTTTGTACTGAACAAATCTTTACCACATATAAATATATTTGTTTTTATATCCATAAATCCTCAACCTTTTATAATGAATGTTTTTATATTCATTCATATTAAACCACACTATTTAACAAGCTGTCAACTTTACCCCTCTTGTACTAATACCCAGTCCCCTGCTTACCACGGTTTAAAAATCATCGGAAAAAATATAAGTATGATTATCACATTTTTAACCCAATCATGGAGGGTCTTTTGTTTTAATAACTCCATGTACTGCTGTGGAATATCGTCTCCATTATTGTCTCTGTCATATGCAGCATCGTTTTCATTTTACGCTCTGTAGTTAAAGCACTGTATATGGCTAAAACGATAAATAAAACGATTGCCGTCACATACCAAAAAGTGATAAGCAATGCTTTGTATTATCTCAATTCCCCCTATCTAATGTTTATTTTTCAAACATTGTGCTCATCAGCGTCAAAACATGGTGTGAATGAAATAAAATTCATTCACACCATGTTTTGAAGTGACATACAATTACATTTAATAAATATGGTTATCATGTAAAATTTGAGAAACAATCTCTGCTCCTATCCCCATTTGTTTGCCACTATTTATCTTGAAAAAGGAGTAAAATCACGTTTACTCCTTTTCTCCATTTATTTATAATTGTTTTTTCGTTAATACTGTTTTAGCAATTGTCTGATCAAGATTTTCAAAATCATCGTAGGAAATTGTTTCGTACAATTCCTTTCTCGTTTGCATATCCAGAATAGCGTCTTTCTGTGTTCCTGCTGTTTTGATTAGATTAAATACCTGTTCATATGCTTTAGCGGCTACACGTAAAGAAGTAACAGGATAAATGACCATTGCATAACCCAAGCTTTCGAACTGCTTCGCTGTTAAGTAAGGGGTTTGACCGAACTCTGTCATATTAGCCAGTAAAGGAACATTCACATATTTAGAAAAGCGTTTGAATTCTTCATTTGATTCCAATGCCTCAGGGAAAATCGCATCTGCTCCTGCTTCTACGTACATTTGTGCTCGTTCAATTGCTCGTTCAATCCCTTCATTCGCTCGAGCATCGGTACGGGCAACGACGATTAAAGAAGAAGCAACTTCTTTAATCGTTTTTATTTTTTGAACCATTTCCTTTATTGTAACAAGTTGTTTTCCATTCAAATGGCCACATTTCTTTGGCAATTGCTGATCTTCTATTTGAACAGCTGCCACCCTTGCTTCTAGCATTTCCGTTGCAGTACGAGCTACATTTAATACACCACCAAATCCCGTATCAATATCGACAAGTACTGGTAAATCTGTTGCCCGAATTAATTCTCTTGCACGCTCCGCTACTTCTGTGGATGTGAGGATACCTAGATCAGGCAACCCCATACTCGCCGTAAACGCCCCGCCTGATAAATAAAGCGACTTAAACCCTGCTTTTTTGGCAATCAGAGCTGCCATTGCGTCATGTGCACCAGGTATTTGTAAAATTTCTTTTTTAGAAATAAGTGTCTTAAACTGTTCTGCTAACTTTGTCTGTGGTGTTTGGTTATTCACAATCCATGCCATGATTTAGCCTCCTAGTTGCATAAAAGAACAAATTGTTCTGTAACTTACTTATTTAACAAACAGATCCATAAATTCGTTTACAGTCATTTGAGGAAGATCATCCATATTTAGACAAGCTTCTTCAATATTCTCTTTTTGTTTATTCGCAAACTGTGTTGCTATATTTTCCTTAAACTTATCGATGATTAGTGGAAATGCTTCTTCTCGTCGAAAACGATGTCCTAATGGATATTCAAACTCAATTTTCTCCGTCATTGTTCCATCTGTAAAAGTAACTTGAACAGCATTAGCAATAGAACGTTTTTCTGGATCTAAGTAGTCTTTCGTATATTGTTCATCTTCAACAATAGTCATTTTCTCACGTAGTGTATCAATTAGCGGATCTTTTGCTGCTTCATCTTCATAATCTTCGGCAACAATATTTCCTTTCATCAAGGCTATCGCTGTAATATATTGCAGACTATGATCCCGATCAGCCGGGTTATGCAATGGTCCGGTCTTATCGATAATTCTAATTGCAGATTCATGAGTGTTAATTATAATTTCTTTAATTTCATTCAGTTGATCTTTTACTTCTGGATGTAGGACTACGCCCGCTTCTGCAGCTGTTTGAGCATGGAATTCAGCTGGAAAAGATACTTTAAACAATATATTCTTCATGACATACGAATCTAGTGCACGTTGTAAAGTGATTGTTTCCCCCTTAAACATGACATCTTGAAATCCCCATCCTGGCGTTGTTAAAGCACTTGGATAACCCATTTCTCCTTTTATTGCCATTTGAGCTAAAAAGACGGCTCGGCTTGTAGCATCTCCTGCAGCCCATGACTTCCGTGATCCTGTATTGGGCGCATGACGATACGTTCGTAAAGATGCATTATCAACCCAAGCATTAGATAATGCATTATTGATTTCTTCCCGTCCACCACCTAACATTTTCGTGACAACTGCTGTCGATGCAATCTTAACGAAAAAGACATGATCAAGTCCGACACGATTTAAGCTGTTATCCAGAGCTAGAATCCCTTGAATTTCATGTGCTTTAATCATCATTTCTAATACTTCTTTAACTAGTAACGGAGATTTACCATTTGCAATTCGAGTCCGACTCACATAATCTGCTACAGCTAAAATACCACCTAAGTTATCAGATGGATGTCCCCATTCTTTCGCTAACCATGTATCATTAAAGTCTAGCCATCTTACTAAAACCCCTATATCAAATGCACCTTTTACAGGATCAAGTACATTACTTGTCCCTGGTACTTTCACTCCGTTTGGCACAACAGTTCCAGGCACATGAGGCCCGAGAAGTTTCGTACATTCTGGATAATTTAAAGCTAAAATTCCGCAGCCAATTGTATCTAATAAAACATATTTAGCTGTATTATAAGCTTCCTCACTTGTAATTTCTTTATTTAATACATAATTTGTTATTTCTTCAATAATTTCATCTGTCCCAGTTCGTTCATTCATTTTTAACAAATAAAATCTTTCCTTTCTGTGATGTAGTTGTTATAATGACTAATGGAATTACCAATTATAAGGGGAGTAGTCATACAACCTGCCAGTTGCATTACTTGTACTGCTTCCCAATATAATTTACTCTCGGTCTGAAAATACGATTATTATCGTGTTGTTCTATAACATGTGCCGAAAGACCAGCTGTTCTAGAGCAAAAGAAAATTGGTGTATAAAGCGGAATTGGAATATTTAATTTCCAATACACAGGTGCTGCATAATAATCTAAATTAGGGTATAAGCCTTTTTCTTCCCTCATGATTGTTTCTCCAGCCTCACACATTTCCAAAAGTGTGTAATCGCCATCATGACGACAAAGGCTTGCTAGCGATTGCTTCATGATCTCAGCACGAGGATCCATTTTTTTCATATATACACGGTGGCCAAATCCCATTATTTTTTCTTTGTTTTGTAATTTTTTATACAAAATTGTTTCAAAATTCTTTACATCTCCAGCTTCATTTAGCAAATGCATTACCGCTTCATTAGCTCCGCCATGAAGATTTCCTTTTAAAGAGCCAACTGCACCTGTCAAAGAACTATATAAGTCAGAATTAGTTGAAGCGATTACACGGGCTGCAAAAGTTGAATTAGGCATTTCATGTTCGCTATATAACAGTAACGATTTATCAAATATTTTCTCTTCTTCTTCAGATGGAATATTACCAGTAATCATATATAGAAAATTAGCACTGTAAGATAATTCTTTCAAAGGAGAGATAACTTCCTGATTATTTAATATCCGATAACTAGTAGCAGTCAATGTAGGAAGTTGTGCAAGTAATTGATAAGCACGCTGTTTATTTGTTGCTACTGAGTTATCATCCAATTGATCGTCATAATTAGCTAATATAGAAACCCCCGTACGTTGGGCATCCATAGGGTGATAATCTGGCGAGAATATCGAAAAGACTTGTAGTAATTCTTCAGGGATTGATTGTTTCTCTGATAACTCTTTTTGTAATATTAGTCGTTCCGTCTCATTTGGCAATTCTCCTTCAAGCAAAAGATGCACAATGTCCAGATATGAATAGGTAGAGGAAAGCTCAATTAAATCCAACCCTCTAATTACAATTTTTTCTATCTCTGTGTCTAAAAAGGATATTTCTGTTTCGCTTACAACAACATTTTCAAGTCCATGAACAAATGAAACACTCACAATAAAAAACCTCCCTATTTTCTTATAGTCTATTTCAAAAATACAAAATAGCCTCTCTATTTCACTATATGGTTGATTTTAGCTTTTTTGAAGTATATATTAATAATCACTAGACATCGATAAAATCAATGGCTGAAAAAAAGGAGGAAGCGCCGGTGCATATTCGAGACTGGGAATTGTTACATACATTATATGAAACTCAGAATATTACACATGCTTCTGAACAATTATATCTTTCACAATCTACTTTATCTTCTCGATTAAAAAAGTTAGAAGAAGATTTTGGACTGCAAATTGTAATCCGAAAAAGAAGAGGAATTTCCTTCACGCCTGAAGGGATAGTTATCGTAAAACATGCCCAAAAGATGTTAAATGAACAGGAAAAACTGAAGGAAAAATTAAATAATATGAAGAATATGGTAACTGGAACATTGAAAGTAGGAGTATCAAATTTTTTTGCACGATATAAAATGCCAAAACTACTAAGCTTATTCCAGCGCGAACATCCGGGAATTGAATGCAAAGTCGTTACTGGTTGGAGTAGTGAAATGTATCGAATGGTATTAAATCGTGAAGTTCATATAGGATTTATAAAGGGAGACTATCCTTGGAAAGAAAGTAGAGAAATACTTTATGAAGAAAATGTTTGTGTAGCAGCTCCTTGGCCGTTTGAATGGGATCAACTCCCATCTTTGCCTAGAATCGATTATCATACTGACCGCATAATGAAAAACACGATTAATAATTGGTGGTATACACATTATAAAGAAGATCCATATACAAATATTTATGTCAATCAAGTAGAAACATGTAAAGAAATGATATTAAATAAATTAGGATACGGTATTTTAGCACAGTTAGTAGTAGATCCTTATAAGGAACTAACGATAAAGCCATTGTTTGACTCAGCTGGAAAACCTTTAACTCGCAACACATCAATGTATTATTATACAGATGCATTACAACTCAATATTGTAGAGGCTTTTATTTCATTTGTATTAACACTTAATATGAAGCAATTATGAGTATAGCTTATTAGTTTAGAATGAAGATGAAAAGTGTAAAAGAATAAGGAGCTGAGTTCTTTATAAAAGGGCTTCGGCTCTCTTTCTCCTACTCTCACTCCTAATTTGCAGATGACGCCAAAACAATGCTATAGCAACGTTTTCCACACCTTCCTTTTTCCTTGGCGGGGATTCTAGCGGGCGACTGATCAATGACTTGCTTATTATGCCTTCCGAGCCATCGTTAAAAACTATACGTTTTCTGAGCATGTCAATCCTGTTTATCAAGAACAAGATAGTCGGATTAAGGCATGAGCTACGGTGAAGTATTTGGATGGAACGACGAAAGCAACACAGATTTCACAATATATACTCTCGCTAGAAAGAGATACGAACTGGATGATTGTTACATAGTGAGGTGATCTGTCTAATACGGAAATTCCATGATTTAAAAACAAAAATGGAAGGCGGATATTTCCATAAGTTGACTTGACAATAAATATTTCATATACTAAACTTTATACTAAGTAAGCGCTTAGTAAGTATAATTGGTTAGAAATGAGTGAATAAGATGAAACAATCCGATCGATCGGCACAAAGCAAGGAAAAATTAATTGATACAGCTTTAGAGTTGTTTTCCTTAAAAGGATATACTGGTACAACAGTGAAAGACATCGCAAAGGAAGCTGGTGTAACCGATGGGCTAATATATCACTATTTTTCATCAAAAGAGGAACTTTTGCATGCGGTTTTAGCAAAACATAATTTCTTAGAAGATGTGCAGCATATTCTTCAATTTCATGATGAACTCCCAGTCGACCAAACTCTTTATAGACTAGGTAAAAGGTTATTGGAACTCATGGTTAATAAATCTTCATTTGTTATTTTGGTTTTTGGCGAAGCGCAAAGAAACGAAATGATGGCGGGAAAGTTAGAAAAACTCATTAATGAAGGGGTTGTAGCACTTAGCAGATTTTTGGAAAAGAGGGCTCAAAACGGAGAAATTAAGCAGATTGATCAACAATCGCTCTCCAGACATTTCATAGGTTCATTATTCATTTACTTTATGACTTATGGAAAATCACGTACAGAAATAGAACATAAGTTATATTTAGAAACGACTATTCAGGCATTATGTGAAGGTATCAAAACAAGTTGATACTTTTCTTTTCCCATAATACTAAGTAAGTACTTAATAAATTGGAGGTAATATGTATGGTAGCTATTGAAACGAAAGAACTTGAGCAGGCTTATAAAAATAAAGGGGGTACATTTTATGCATTGAAGGATTTGAACCTTAATGTCAGCAAGGGAAAAATATTTTGTTTGTTGGGACCAAATGGTTCGGGCAAGACAACAACTATCAATTTGGTCAATGGGTTAAATCGACCAACTGCTGGAAATATTAAGGTGCTTGGACTCGACCCGGTAAAAGATATGAAAAAGGTTAGGCGTTTGATTTCGGTTGTACCGCAAGAAACAGCTCTCTATAATGATCTTTCTGCTAAGGAAAATTTGTTATTTCATGCCGGGTACTATGGGCTGGAAAAAAGTAAGTGGCATGATTATACAGATAAGGTATTAAATCTTGTAGGGTTGACAAAGCGGCAACATGATCGCGTTGGAACTTATTCCGGTGGCATGCAACGGCGTTTAGCCCTTGCACGTGCTTTAATAACGGAGCCTGAGATTATCCTTCTTGACGAGCCGACCCTTGGTGTTGATGTACAATCCAGAAACTCAATCTGGAACCATATACGTGAATTCGCTTCTGAAGGAAAAACGGTACTTTTGACAACAAATAACATGGAAGAGGCGGAATATCTGGCTGACGAGATTATGATTATTGACCATGGAGAAGAGGTTGTACGTGGAACACCACAGTCACTTAAGGAAAAGATTCACCAAAATCTGTTGATATTTCAATTTGACTCAGAACAATCGGCAGAGAAGGCATACGATTATTTACATTCTCATTATGAAACAAAAGTAGATCAAACGACTGTTCAGGTTTCCATACCTGACAAGGATTCTCATTTTGACATTATGAAAAAAGTTGAACCACTTTCAGATGTAATGGGGAGATTTGAAATGCGAGAGCCGACTTTAAATGATGTATTTTTACACTTTACAGGAAAACAGTTAAGAAATTAGGGGTGATTGATATGTTGACAGCTATCCGATCGATTGTTGAAAAGGACTTGAAAATTTCCTCCCGTAATCCAGCTATGCTTATCCTAAGCATTCTTGTTCCAGTTGTGTTTATTTTCTTGTATTCGCTTGTAGCGCAGCTCTCATTTACCAACCCCGTTGCCATTTCTAAAGGTTCTGACGGTGTATATAGTGATCAGTTCGTTGAGATGATGGAAGAAATGAAGTCGGTTGATGGATCTTATTTTGAAATACTTACGACGGATCCCGAAAAGGCGTCCAAGCAATACAATTCCGGAAAGGTTGCAGGCCTAATAGAAATTCCGCCGTCTTTTGATGAAAGTATCGAAAATGGTGAGGTTCCAAAGTTAACTCTAAGCATTCATAACATGAATGCAGATACGACCAAGAATTTACAACTTCGTTTGTCGCATGCAATATACCTTTTCCAGGAAAAGCTTGCTCCAGACCAAAACATTTCGGTGGATAAAGGTTTTTCAAAATTTGAGCAGGATGTTTCTTTTAAATGGTACACAGGCATTGGATTATTGGTGTTTGCCGTATTATATGCTGCCATGGTAAATACCGGGATGTTATTGGCTAGAGAATGGGAAGATCGAACGGCTAAAGAATTAATTTTGACATCTGTAAGCTTTTCAGCCTTGATTTTAGGCAAGTGGATAACATCATTTATTCAGACGTTCGTATCTACACTGTTAGTTTTGGCTGTTTTATTATTCATACTAGATTTTCCACTAACCCGTATGAATATGACGTTTGTGTTTTGGTTATTTATTTTATTTTTGCTTGGTGCTTCTATCGGTGCTTTAGCAGCATCAACGATTAAAAAAACATTACCGATCGTCACACTGTCTGCCCTTATTGGGATATCTATATATTTGATTTCTGGTAACGAATCTTCTATTCGGGGATTTGCTCATGGAGGAGTGATTGAGTCCATATGGAAGATCGCAATATATATTCCAGTAACTGATATCACAAACCAGCTTCGTTTATTAATTATTACAGGTAGTAGTTCGTTTAATATGATGAGTTTGGTCATGACGACAGGTCTTATTTTAGTGTTTGGTGTAGCATCCGTTTATACGCTGCGTAAAGGGTTACGTCTTTCCGGTGGACAATAAAATTGAAATTGGAGGAATGAAAATGGGAATGAAGGCGTGGCTTTACGCCATGATTGCAGTATATAAAAGAAACTTAAAAATATTAAGACGGCAAAAACAGTTGCTTGTGACGCCATTTATATTGCCAATTGTAGTTTTAATTTTAGTATCCACTATCATGGGTGGAAGTGATAGCTGGCCAATTGGTTTAATTGATAAATCAGATACTGGAGCTTCTCATGAGCTTATAAATAGTCTTGAAAGTGTGCATTCCGAGTTAGCACCTTATTTCAACGTTATAGAAACTGACTCTGAGAAAGCGCAAGATGGTGTCAAAGAAGGACGCCTCCACATGGTCATTACAATACCTGAGGATTTTCAAAATACGAACAAAGTTTATACTGACACCTATAATATCAATACAGATATGATGAAAAACGTTAAACTTAGATTGGAACATGGATTGTTAAAAGAAATGGATCATCGTGGCGATTTACAAATAGAAACAAATCTATTGACAGAAAAACCTTATGCTGTACCACGTTCTGCTTTTTTCGCAGGTAGTGCATTTTTGTTGTCACTAATGTTAAGTGCCACGATCGTTGCTGCCAATTTATTTAGTTTTGATCGAGAAAACAGAACAAGAAAGGAAATTTTGTTAACTCCTGTGGGTATACATGCAGCAGGGTATGGCATTATGCTTGCGTCTGGAACGGTTGCCATACTAGCTTCATTACCAACCTTATTGCTAGGAATCTTTGCCTTTCAACTGGATCTGCATCATCTCATACAGGTTTATTTGATTATGATACCAGTAATGATCATGTGTGCTACCATAGGCATGATTATAGCTCACTTCTTGAAACGATTTCATATTCTTCAGCCGATTATTATCATTACATTTATCGGAACATTTTTTGCTGCAGGAGGGTTCGCAGGTGTATCGATGTTGCCACCGATAGCACGTGGTTTTTCTACCTTCTGGTTGTTTTCCTATATATTTGAATGGTTAAATCCACTTCTCCATGGGTTTAGTACTAATTTGAGTTCAATGCAATACTTGTTATTAACACTTTCAGGTGTGCTAGGAATATTTTTAGTACCATTTATATATAGACGCGAACTACGCGGGGATATCAATGGGGGGCAGTAATTGATTGTGCAAGGAAAAATTCATGAACTAATATCCTAACCTCCCAAAATAGATGGTGGATTGGTAAGTGTTGTGTTTTAAAGAGTATGAGGATTGGACCATTTATACACCAATTGATCCAGTCAGCACAAGCTCATAGATTTATTAAAAATTATTTTGTGAGGAAATGATAGATATTCAACATTCAAAAGAACTTGTTCGTCTATACTGAACAACTGCAAAGGTAGATGATGACTGCCCCTCTCATATTCTTCACAACTTCAACAAGATTTTTAAGAAATGCCAAATACCAAGGGAAAAATTTTTAAAATAAATAAGAAAAACAAAGCCCAACTGAATATAAACCAGTTGGGCGTAATGCGTTTATGCATTTTATTAATTATGTGGATGGCATGAGTATTTTATCATATATTTTGATACAAACTTTACGCAGTTCCGTATATGAAACTAACTTTGTAAAATAACTTACACACGGTTTTTACCCGTGATACCAATTAATAGCGAAACGAAATTCTGCAATGGTAAATTCCCAAAATTACCAGTATAAAGAAAGATGAAACAGTCGTGAACGTTCCACTATTTCTTTTAAAACTATTACAGTGCGTGTTCAAAAATGGAGGATAAAAAGGACCAAGAAGTTCGAGGCGGCGCAGCTCCCGTCAGCGGAATGTATGCATTTAGATACATGAGTAGCGGAGAAACAAGCATTCGTGCGAAATTCACAGTGTCATTTTTACCGGGCTTTTTGAACATCCTCTTACAGTGATATAAAAATTTTTATTAAAATGTTCTATTCTTTAAACACGGATATTGGAATAGAGAAATAAGAAAAAGCAAAACTCCCAAAAGTATAAAGATGAGCGCACTTGGCAGAACAAGAGTTAATCCGGTGAACATTCCACCAATCGCCATACCAAAATAACGGATAAAATTAAACAGTCCTAAGGCAGCTCCTCTATGTTCACAATATTCGTTACTGATAACTGTTGAAAATAGCGGCGGTGCAAACCCAACTGTTATACCGTACGCAAACAGCAAAACCCCTAATCCGATGATTGATTTCGTATGCAGAAAACCAAAAGCTATAATTAACAAAGGCATGAAAAATAAAACAATGATAAACAGCTTCCTCAACGCCAATGTCTTCTGTATCTTTTTAAAGATAACACTGCCCAAAATCATACTAACAGTTAAAGGTAAGTATAATAAACCAATGTTTTGCAATGATATATGATAATGATCGTTGAGTAATATCGGTAAAAATACAAGAATGGCAAAGTAGATAAAAAAGACAAAAAAGCTTACTGTCATCGTAACAAAACCTACACGATTCGAAAAAATAGCACGATAGACTTCAGGCAAGCTACTAGACTTACCTTGACTGTCTTTTCTTTTAATATTGTTAGGAAGTGCATACATAATAAACGTAAGCAATAAAACGGCAACAAGAAAAAGAAATAGAAAAATCCCTTGATAGCCATAATGTTCGCCTACTATTCCTCCTAATATTGGAGAAACCGCTGGGGCAAGGGTAAGTAATATTTGATACGTACCCATTGCGCTCCCTCTTGCCTCTCCTTCAAATAAGTGCGAAATCATATTTATCGTAACCAAGGGAATAATACCAGCACCAATCGCTTGAACAATCCTAAATACCATAAAGAGCATGAAGTTGATTGTGAACGCACAGACGATGCTCGAGAGACTAATTAAAATGAAACTAAAGACTAACAACCGTTTTTGATTCTTAGTATCTATCACCGTTCCTAGAAAGATTTGAACCATCGCTATAATAAAGATAAAACTGCTGACAGTAAAATTCACCCAATTAACAGATACGCTAAAAGAATCTCGAATAAGTGGAATTACCGGTGTATAAATATTTTGATTTAAAGAAGCAAAAAAACTACTTATACTTAATAAATACAACGCAAGTATTTTTGTCTGACTTCGTTGCCGAGACATATCTATTCTCCTTTTACACATTAATGTGACTTAATATTTTCAGTAACAGCGTATAAAAATCGAATAATCGTCTCTAATTCCGTCGTATTAAACTCATCAAAGATACGTAAATAACGTTTTTTTGCCTGCTCATGTAATTGATCGTGGATAAGCGCAAGCATCTCTCCTGATTTAGTTAGAAGATAATATACTTCCTTTTTATTATCTTCTTGTTGTGTTTTTACAAGGACATTATGTTCTAATAGCTTTCTTACTGCTTTTGTAATCGCTGGCTTAGATACATTTAAACTTTCAGAGAGCATGGTGTTATTCGCCTTTCCTTTTTCTTTAATTGTTGCAACGATGTGTAATTGTGTCAATGTCCAATCTGAAATAATTGCATCTTCCTGACTTACTTTCATTCCTTTTCTTCTTCTGTCAGCTGCTTCTCTTTCTTTAATTAATTGTTGCAAAGCTTCTATAGCTTCTACTTTTTTATCCATTTTTTCACCTATGCTTATTGTGATTATATTATAGTTAACCGGTTAACTATTTTTAGTATATAATGTACAGCAATACATGTCAACCTACAACAATATTTTTCAGGATAAATTTTATTTCATTTTTTTAATAGTTAACTAGATAATAATATGGTTGGATTGGCTGAGGATGAGCGTTTATATCCCCACAGCCAGCAACTTAACTAAAGAGAGGGAGGAAAAAGCAAAGTCCGGCGAAAAATATGTTAGATCGCCTTTAGGAATATTGTGCCGCAGCTCTTGGATTTATACGATAACCCACATACCCTATCGACAATAATCAGGCAGAAAGAAACGTGTGTATGGTAAAGGTTCAGCAAAAGACCTCCGGAACGTTCCGGGATTCCAAGGCAGCCGAACGATTCTGCCCAATACGAGGCAATATTTCCACAATGAAAAAGCAATCCCATGCCATTTTGGAAGACTTGCATTCAGTGATAACAGCGGAGCCTATTCTTCCCACAAAAAATTAACCAGATTTTAGATTTAAGGGGTGCCGGTGAGCCCCTTATTTGTGCTGCTTATTTTCTGACAGTTACCATCTTTCAAATTAAATTTGCGTACAAGTCACAGACGTTTTTGAAAAGACATATCAAATCGGAAATGCAACCTTCATTGTTTTTAATCGTGTTATGGCTAAGTAAGCAGAATTTTCAGCTAACTTTTTATATCCTTCTTCGCCTGATAAATACGCTTTAATAACTGATAGTTTATATGCTATATCATATTTGACCATACAAAATACCCCTAAAGTTATATTTTTGGTCTAACTCTAGGGGTGTACATCACACTATTGCTCTTTTTTATCATTATTCTTTTTTCTTCGCTCTATCTCTTCTTTTAACAGCTTAATAAATGCTTTGTCTAACCTTGATTGTATCGCCTTATTGTATGCGTCGATAAGTAATTCATCACTTATTTCAAAAGAGTTATCATTGTATGGCTTCATCTTTATATCAGAAGTCTTTTTTCACCTGTCCGTCAGTTATTTTCTAACTATTCTACCGTTTCAACATTCTTTTAGATCGCCCAAAAATTTTTAATGTCCTACACATTAAAAACTATAAACTTATTACAAACAACGCTCTACCCTTTCAACTTGCATAAACTCCCCCTCCCCCTCACATTAGACTCTATTTTTAATAAAAGTTCTGACTCACCTTGCATTTATTTCTAGCGATTCTAATTACATACCATATTATGATTATTATTACTATTTGTCAAGATAATTATAACTATTAGTTCTAAAACAATAATATTTTATGCGTTTAATTTTAATAAGGATAGACTAGTATATAAGAACAAATAACGTTAAAGGGGTCTATGTGATGGATAACAATATTGGTGCAAAGTTAAGAATTCTACGAAAAGCAAAGGGACTCACAACCCAAGAAGTCGCCAATAAGGTAAATGTTTCACAGTCCTATATTAGTAGATTTGAAAATGGACGTGCTATTCCCGATATAGATATGTTAGAAAAAGTATTGACCGCACTTGAAACAAATCTAGCAACCTTTTTTTCAGAAGACTTCGATGATCCTTCAGAAGACTTTATTCAATTAATGGATACCGTTAAAACATTAAGCCCAAAGGCAAGAATTAAATTAAATGAGTTTTTAAAACTGATGAAGGATGAAAGTGTTTGAATGTTAGCACTTTACAATGTTCGTAACTATTATTGTATTAATAACAATGCTTTTTGCTATAAACCCAAAATAACCTTGCGAATAGGCCTTTACCCTATGTGCAAGGTTATTGAATATGGGATCACTATAGATGTTCACCGAGATTAGATAGGGGGTGGCACTAGACTATCCTAATCTTAGATATAATCGTTTTATACTTAACTTTAACTTTTTCTGAGCTCTGCCTAGTTGGTGGTGGAGCGCTGCGGACAATTGAAAAAGTGTAAGAAGAGGAACACAGCCAATATCAACCAACAGTTAGTTGCAATTTAGCCATATTGTACAAAACAACCTTATCATTACCAAGATTATCAAGGTAATAACTTGAAAAATTTCCCATCTTATCTGAGTATATGTTTGACCCCATTTTTTGGTGCGAAAGTTGAGGTAATACTATAAAAACGCCAAAGCTTGACTTATTTCATAAAAATTTATTGTTGTAAACTTCGATGTAAAAAAAGTTTTGTTCGCTCTTTTTTTGGATGTAATAAGACATCATGTGGAGAACCAGACTCGATAATTTTCCCTTCATCCATAAATAAAACATGATCTGCTACATCTCTGGCAAAAGCCATTTCATGTGTCACAATAATCATCGTCATATCATCTTCGGCAAGCTGCTTCATGACTGCCAATACTTCTTCCGTGAGTTCAGGATCCAGTGCCGAAGTCGGTTCATCAAATAATAATAATTTCGGATTCAGCATAAGCGCCCGGGCGATTGCTACCCTTTGCTTCTGCCCACCAGACAATCTGGAAGGTAAATCATTGACTTTTGATTCTAAACCAACTTTTTCCAATAAGCTTTTCGTCTGCTTTTCAATTTCTATATTTATATCCTTCTTCAGCATCCGTGGTGCCAGCTCTAAATTTTGTTTTACTGTTAAATGTGGAAACAAATTAAAATGTTGGAACACCATTCCCATTTTAGCAGTAATTTTCTTTATTTCATGTTGTTTAGCATACACACCTTCCTGCACTAAATAAGCTCCATCAACAGCAATGCTTCCACCATTGATTTCTTCAAGATAAATCAAACTACGTAGCATCGTACTTTTCCCAGAACCGGAAGGGCCAATAACGGCGACTACATCATTTTTATTCATTGAAAAAGAAAAATCCGTTAACACTTCTACGTCTCTAAAGGATTTTTTCAAATGTTTTACTTCTAAAATTGACATGTAAGTCATCCCTTCTTATTCATAACTAAATCGTCGTTCTAAGTACTTAAAGAATACCGTTAAGACGAGTGTCATACATAAATAAATAACCCCTGCGAAGAAAAATGGTACAATGGTAAAATCACGGTTTACAGCTGTTTGAGCAAAATGCAGTAGTTCAGGAACGGCTACAGCGTACAGTAATGCCGTGTCTTTTACTAAAGTTACAGACTCGTTCGCTACAGCTGGTAATGCGGTTCGAATCATTTGTGGTAAAATGACACGAGTCGTCGTTTGAAATTTATTTAATCCTAATACTTGAGCCGCTTCATACTGTCCTTTATCAATCGCAATTAAACCCCCACGAAAAATTTCCGCAAAATAGGCGGTATAATTAAAAATAAATGCTAAACTAGCTGCAACGAAACGGTCAAGCACTAAGTACTCCCCGATTACAGGTAGTAATGGTAAGCCAAATACAAAAAACAATAATTGGAGTAGTAATGGAGTCCCACGCATCAAATAAATAAAAATATTCGCCAGCCAAGAGACCATTTTAAATCTGCTGCGAACGGCTAATGTTACTAAAAAACCGAGGGGAATGGATAAGAGAATCGCGATAAAAAACAAAAGAATTGTCGCTTGTGCTCCTTCAAGCATCGGCTTTAAAATAGAAACTAAATATTCTGCTGACATAGTGGCCTCCTTCTAAAAAAAATTGGTACTCACGAAAAAACATGCCGCTTCATGGAGGATACTGATTGATAGCATAACGCCTTCTCTTAGTTGAGCTGCCATATCGGACAAGTTGACAGATGCTCACAGAGGTATTATTGCACTTTTATCAAATCTTTACGCAAATACCTTAGTTACACTTGTGCAGAGGGGCTGTCTAATAAGGATAGAATCCGTCATTCTAATAACTGTTATTCCTTACTTTAATAGGACAGTTCCTATCTGCCAATAGAAAAAGTGAGCTCATTGACACCCCAATTGTTTGACGATAGCCCTACTCAACTAAATTGTTTATTTTTCGTTTAAACCTAATTCTCAACTAATTGCTTTCTCTTACTTTAATACTTTATCCTCACCAAACCATTGTGTCGAAATTTCTGCTGCTCTTCCATCTTCATTCATTTCATCTAATGCCGCTTGCAGCTTATTCAATAACTCTTCGTTTCCTTTTTTCACACCGACACCATATTGCTCTGGTGCAAGGGATTCTTCCACAACTTTAAATACGCCATCTTCTTGCGCCATATAATAATCAATGACAACTTCATCAATAATAACCGCATCGACACGACCTGCCTTTAAATCACTTAAAGCTAGCACATTATCGGCAAATTCCGTCACATTTTTAACTTTTTCAGCAATCGGATTCGAATTTAGCGCATCTGCTGCAGAAGAAAGTGCTTGAAGCCCTACTTCTTTTTCTTCTAAATCTGCTAAGCTAGCAATATCTGAATCAACTAACGTAGCAACAACTTGTGCATTTTCTAAATATGGTTCTGTAAAGAGAACTTTTTCTTTTCGTTCATCTGTAATCGTATACCCATTCCAAATTAAATCGATACGATCACTTGATAATTCAGTTTCTTTCGTTTTCCAATCAATTGGTTGAAATTTCACTTCTACACCCATATACTCTGCTGCCGCCTTCGCATAATCGATATCGAATCCAGTCAATTCATTGTTTTCATCACGAAAACCCATCGGCGCAAATTTATCATCAACTCCAATAACGAGTACTTCCTTCTCACCGTCATGAGCATTCTCTGCTTCTTCCGGATTATTTTCATTATTGCTTTCATTAGAATTTGAACTACCACATGCTGTAAGTACAACAATAATTGCCAGCATTGAAAATAAATATAGTAATCTTTTCATATTTAATATTTCCCCCTCATTCGTCCCGTTTAATGTTCATTTTTTTCAACACTACTAATAATATCATAGAAGTAGAAATTTGTCGCTTTAATGAGTTAGAGTGAAAAACAAATAATTATCTACTTAGTTTTCATTTCATGACTGAAAGCTCTTGTTCGTATCATCACCCTTAAAGCTTACATTTTTTTAAAGAATGCTTGAAGATGTTACGTGAACAACTAATTATGTTAACCATTATATTTTATAGTTGACGTAATAGATCTGTTTCGATTATTCTATTAGTATCACAAAAGAAAGAAGGAGTAACATTGACCTTAAAAGATATGATGTATGTTTCATTATTTGCAGCAATCATGGGTGTATTAGCTTTCTTCCCTCCTATCCCAATTCCATTTATTCCGGTGCCAATTACTACACAAACACTTGGAGTAATGCTAGCGGGGGGAATATTAGGGGCACGTCGAGGTGGACTTAGTTTATTACTTTTTATCATACTCGTTGCGATTGGAGCACCGCTACTTGCTGGTGGACGTGGTGGTCTAGGTGTACTCATTGGACCATCAGGCGGGTATATTTTAGCATGGCCTATTGCAGCTTGGCTCATTGGCTATTTGACGGAAAAAAATATCCGCACACTTCATTTTTGGAAAGTCGCTCTTTTTAATATCATCGGCGGAATTTTAGTCGTTTATGTAATCGGAGTGACGTATTTATCAATTCTTTCGGATCTTCCATGGTGGCCAACTGCAATCTCAGGGCTCGTCTTTTTACCGGGGGATCTAGTGAAAGTATTTATTGCAAGTTTTATCATTGTGAAAATCCACTGCGCTTATCCAATGATTGATAAAACACGAGAAGCGGCGTAAAATAGTGAGCTGTATTATGAAAAAGGTAGGTGAACTAGATGAGCATCGGACAATATTTAGAAAAATACGCTCAAGAGCAGCCTGAAAAAATTGCTATTTATTTTGCTGAAAGATCAATTACCTATCGTGAATTTTATTACAATATAACAATGTATCAGCATAAATTACGACAATATAGTAACAATAATCAACCTCAAAAAGTAGCACTTCTTATCGGCAATGAACCAGCATTTTTAGAGATGTTTTTTGCAACAATAACATTAGGCTGGATTGCCATTCCATTTAACCCAAAATGGAGCAAACGAGAAAGTATGAAAGTAGTAGAAATGGCAAATCCAGACATCGTTGTCACGAGCGAACAATTTAAAAAAGAAGCAAGCTATACATTTAAAGCAACATTTAGTGTAGAAAATATTGCAGTGCCTAAACTTTCAAATATAAATGTTCATGTTCAAGCAGATACACCTTTCTATCTCGGTTTTACCTCTGGTTCGACCGGAGATCCGAAAGGGTTTATCCGTAATCACCGTTCATGGTTAGCAAGTTTTACCGCTGGAGAAGAAGTATTTCATTACGGGAAAGATGATATAATCATGGCACCAGGTCCATTATGCCATTCGTTATCATTGTTTGGTGCAGTTCACGCACTTCATATCGGCGCAACTTTTTATTTAACGTCATCCTTTTCAGCAAAGATGATTTTTAACACCATTAAAGCGCAGCAAGCGACTGTCGTCTTTGCTGTACCGACAATGTTACATAACTTAGCAAAATTACCTGAGTCCATTCAGACAAATGTTACATTTTTATCATCCGGTGCAAAATTACAGCCACAAATAAAACAGGACTTAAAACAAGTTTTTCCAAATAACAATATATATGAATACTACGGAGCCTCTGAATTGAGTTATGTAACCTATATAGATGAAACAATGTCAACACATTATCCAAACAGTGTCGGCACACCTTTTCCAGCTGTTGATATTTCAATCCGAAATAACGCCGGAAATGTCCTGACACAAGGTGAGATTGGACATATTTATATTAAAAGCAACTTTTTATTTACCGGATATGTCAATGAGGAAGCTGCTACAAAAAGCGTATTAACAAAGCATGGAGCAACAATAGGTGATATCGGATTTATCAATGAAGCTGGACTGCTCACAATCGTTGGACGTAAAAATAATATGATCATTAGTGGTGCACATAATATTTATCCCGAAGAAATTGAAAAAATAATGAAAGATGTTCCTTTTGTAAAAGAAGCAGTAGTTATTGGCGTTTCAGATGCACGTTGGGGACAAAAAGTAATTGCTTTAATTCAATGGAAAGAAAACGGACAACATAATTTATCATTATTAAAAGCACATTGTCGTAAAAATCTCGCCATCTATAAACGTCCACGAAAATATTATATTGCCGAAACATTTCCGTACACGACAACAGGAAAAATAGCTCGTAATGAAATCGAAGCAAATATATCGAGGTGGATGATATGAATAAAGCCGTCATTGTGCTAGCAAAAAGAACTGCCATTGGAAAAGTAGGTGGAATATTTAAAAGTACTCCTCCAGAAAAACTGGCCGCACACGTCATTCAAACTCTTGTACACGAAACCAAAATCAACCCGAAGCAAATCGATGAAGTCATTTTAGGAAACGCAATTGGACCAGGTGGAAATATCGCACGGCTCTCTGCCTTAACAGTGGGATTACCTATGGAAGTTCCCGCTGTTACTGTTGACCGTCAATGTGGCTCAGGTCTTGAAGCGATTAATATCGCCTGTCGCAATATTCAAGCTGGAGCAGGTGATATTTATATTGCTGGTGGCGTCGAAAGCAGTAGTCTTGCACCTTGGAAATTAGAAAAACCAACGACCCTTTACGGAACACCGACACTTTTTACACGTGCCCGTTTTTCACCAGAAAAAATTGGTGATCCAGATATGGGAGTTGCTGCCGATAATGTCGCAAAAGCATTTGGTATTTCACGTGAGCAACAAGATGAATTTGCTTACGAAAGTCATCAAAAAGCAGTCCATGCGCAACGAGAAGGAAGATTTTCCGACGAAATTGCTGTTTTTCAAAATCAAGGAATGGATGAAGAACCACGCAATACTTTATCCATGCGAACATTAAAACGATTACAACCTGCATTTACAGAAAAAGGTACTGTGACAGCTGGAAATGCATGTACTATTAATGATGGTGCGGCAGCAGTACTCATTATGTCGGAAGCAAAATGTCATCAATTAGGACTTACACCTATCATGACATTTACAGATGCAACAAGTGCTGGAGTCAATCCCAATCTCCTCGGTATCGGGCCAATTCCAGCAGTAAAAAAACTGTTGCATCGAACGAAGATAACGATTGATGAAATTGATATTTTTGAATTTAATGAAGCTTTTGCCTCACAAGTATTAGCATCTGTAACCGAACTAGGCATCCCACAAGATCGACTTAATCTCGGTGGAGGTGCAATCGCCTTCGGTCATCCTTATGGTGCATCAGGAGCAATTCTTGTCACAAGACTTGTGACGGAAATGCAATGGAGCAAAGCAAAATTCGCAGTTGCTACACTTGGAATTGGTGGCGGGTTAGGGTTAGCGACTTTATTTCAGAGGTATGACAAATGATTGATACAACATTAATTGGTGCAGAGACGGAAATCGTGTCCATTACAATTACACGTGAGGAAGTTCAGAAATATTGTCGTGTCATTTCTGAAGAAAATCCTATTTATCATCAAGTGCAAGCTGCTCGAAAAGCAGGGTATAAAGATATTCCGATTCCACCGACTTTTCCGACATTATTTTGGCAAGCGCTAAAGACTCCGTGGCTTGATAGTGATGCTGTTGTCATCCATAGTGAACAAACTTTTTCATATGAAGTTCCTTTAATTTCGAACATGACATATCAATGTAAAATTATCTTAGGAAATATACGCACCCGGGGAAATAAGCAATTTTTAAAGCATCGTTTACTTATTTTCGATAATAATATAGAAATAGCAACAAGTGAGACAACACTTGTCCTTATTTTTCATCAGGAGTGATTCAATGGAGTCTTTCCCCAAAACAATGGAAATCGTAATAACGAATAAAATGATCCGCCAATATGCAGCCATTTCTGGTGATGTCAATCCGATTCACTTTTCCAAAACAGCGGCAAAGAAAGCTGGTTTCCCCAACCAAGTAGCTCATGGCATGTTAACGATGGCACTTAGTACAATCTTCATTTCACCCTTGTTACAACGTCAATGGCGAGTAGTGTATTTTCGTATAAAGTTCTCCTCTCCCCTTTTCATCGACGATCGTTTAACAATCCAAGCAACTATGATGAATCATTCAGAAGAGGAATTATCGTTTAAGATAAGTGGAAATAACCAACACAATGCCCCTATCATACAGGGACAGATTAAATTGAAAAAATGCACTGAATCAAAACCACCAGTGTGAACTGGTGATTTGCTCTGCGGCTGAAAGCTGATCGCTCATATAGTCATCTTTAAGCTGATTTCGTATATATTCATGAAATTGATTTTTATTTCTTCCTAAAGTATCTACAAAGTAGCCTCGACACCAAAATTTACGATTGCCATATTTATACTTTAAAAATAAATGAATATCTGACTCTGGCTTTGTTATTAATCCTTTCGTTTCCTTTACATTATAATCATATAAATGATTACCTACCGTATCATAGAACGAGCACTCCCTATCCGCCGATTTAGATACGTACACCAAACAGTAGCCATATACAGCATTTATACATTCCTCGGTTCTTTCGCTAATTCTGGCAACGGTGGAACCATGAAATATACAATATGCTTTAGTCATTTCAACTCTCTCATTACCGATTAATCCGTCTTACCAATTCAAAGCACACTTTTTATACTAAAAAAGTAATGCCTCTAAATCATCTACCGCCTCGGAAGCACTTTTTCCAGCGATACGATATTGATAGTTTGACCGATTATATGTTCTTCCGAAGTATTCTATATCAAGAGATATTTCTTTTAAATAATACCTTTCTCTTTCTTTGGATAGTTCCACTTCAATTGGATTTGAATTATCATCATAAAACCTTGTACGCTGCAATATGTTTTTTGCCCTGTCTTTTAAAACGACCGTTAACAAACTGTCATCCTGCTTAATAATCCTCCAATAAAAATCCATCAATCCGCTTGGTGGCATGGCTACAATAAAGTTATCTTCATTCTCTTCAAGAATTTTGGATAGAACAACTCTTACCTCCTTTCTATAGCTATATTCTGTTAAAAATTCTCTTTTTAGAAATGAAATTGAAATCGGTCGGTTAAAATAATTCTCAATTTCATAATCAAAATCAAAAAACGTATAGCCCACTTTGTTGGCAAGCATTTTTCCTATAGTCGATTTTCCTACACAGGATACACCAGTAAGCACAATTTTCATCCACTTTTACCTCCAGACAATTCTTGATACCGTTATTTGCTTAAAGAAGATGTTCAAAGAGTCACCAAATGATAAGCTTCGAATCTCTTCGTTGGCTTGTTTCTGCGATACTCATGTATGTAAAAGCATACATTCCGGCAATTTTTGAACACATACTTAAAGAAGAAAAATATCATAGTACGAGTCCAGTTTACATTTGTTGATTTTTTGAACTCTTTAGTAACAATTTTATTTTTGGTTAATCTGCAAGACTATGAATCTCACTCATTCTGATATCACCGAAATAACGTTTCAAAAGATCACATTGAAAGCCATACATCTTTAAAGTAAGAGGAGAATAACCTTCAATTTTTTTATCGGATTGGTACTTTTCCCACGCTTCCGACAACAACATATTTCCACACTCCCATACTTTGAATCAATTAATTTGATTTCAGCGTGGGCATATTACACAACCTTTATTCAACAATTGAAATGTATAATAAAATACTCTCCTTTTGTAATAGCGAAAATACGGATAAGGCACCTATCCTTATTCGGTATAAGCGCCCGTTTGTTGAAAGTCCTTGTATGCTTTCAACATTTGCTTACGACTAGCGTTTTTTTCAGTTGCTTGTTTTAATTTGATGAGAGGGAACTAATACATTATCAACAAATATTTTACAGTGAATACTAAAATACCGCCAATTGTCACCTTTATGTTTTTAGATTCATTACTGTCATTTCTTAATTTTCCAGCTAAAGTAGCTCTTAAAGCCAGGCCAAGATTTTCATCCTGCAATTCACCATTTACATATAATTTTTCACCAGCAAACCATCTATTCTCCACTAGTATTTGATGACCGTCATAGGTAGCTTCAAATATCTTCTTCATATCACCACTCCCTCCGCAAGTTTAGCCCTGCCGCTTTTATTAATTGAAAGACACAAAAGTATCATAATGTTCCCACTACTAGAGCTACGTTTCAGAGTACAAAAAATTCGAAATACTTATCCAACAATCTAACCCGTTTGTTCAATATTGGTGTAATCATTTATTCCACAATCGCACCTGATTGCTGAAAGCATTTTTAAGCTATAAATCTTATTCCGTTAAATAGCCTTATTGCGGCACATATTAAGCAATCGCGACCTATTGCGATAAAATTATTTATTAGCGATGGCTTCAAATGTGATTGTCTGGGTTGAATTTGTGGGATAGCTTCCGTGTTTGTAATCCGCTGAGATAATTATATCTTCAAAACCAATCTGTTCAAGAATCGTTTTAAATTCTTCAACCCCATACCAACGAAGTGGAAATCGTTCTAACTCTGTCTGTGTTAATTGGCCATTATTCCATTTTTCATATCGATTATAGGTTATTGTATATTGATTAATAAAGTCAACTTCAACTATTTTACTTTCTAAAGTGATAATCCCATCATTCTGAGATTCCCAAGTTCTTGTCAGTGCATTACCAACCGTTAGATCAGTTTGCAAAAAGATATCTAAAATAAGTTTGCCTCCATCGGAAAGATGGTTATAGAATAATCTTCTTGAAGTTGCATCATACAAATAGTTACCCGAATTTTGGTAAAATAGAAATTAGTAATATCCATTTTACTCTTGACGACTGCTTCGGTGTTACACTCTATTTTGTATATCAATGAACGTAAAAAGAGCTGAGAAAATCAACCCTTTTTACGTTTTTATCTTTTGCGGACACTCCTTATAATTTTTTGTATCACTTTATAAGCTTTGAGGTTTTATGCCTCTTATTATTTCTCTACAGTCATTATATTTTGCCTCTAAAGAAGAATACAAGTACTGAATTGCTAACTTTGGTTGGACATGCCTGCCGCATGTGTATATATCAATGCTTGCATATCCCTGTTCTGGAAAGCTGTGTACACTTAAATGAGACTCTGCTAAGATAACAATTCCACTAATCCCTTGTGGTGAGAACTCGTGAAAAAACACTCCGCATATCGTAGCTCCAGATTTTTCTGCTGCAATCATAAGTTCATTTTCCAAGAGCTTTTTATCTGTAAGTTTGTATACGTTACATCCCCATAAGTCAGATATGATATGGCAACCAAATGTATCCATTCTATCCCTCTTTTCTATAACTTCTGTTTTTTGATTAAGCAAAATTTATTTTGATTGCAATCCGGGCACCCTTGATTTTTCAACACTTCGATCGTAGGATAGTCTCCCTGAATGCCAACAAGGATTGATCTATTGCACGATTTACACTGGTAAGTACGAATTGTTTGCTTTACCTCACCTGTATAGAGCACATCTTCGAATCGATCCGTAATATTAGGCTTTGTTAACTCTGTTGTTTGAAGGACGATCATTTGCCCTTTATTTCCAATCATTTGCGCCCCTTCGTATTCATTAAAATGTAAAATAATCTCTTTAAGTGAGAGATTCATTTGTATTAGCTCACGCTGTAATGCCAGCATAAAGTCAGGTGATTTATGGGCAAATGACAAAAAGATTGGCAATCCTTTTTCGTTCTTCATAGCGCTTATTCCGCGAGAAAGGAACAAGGACATTCCTTGCAGTGTATAAGGTGGGTCTGTGAAAAAGCAATCATATTGTCCGAGAAAATACTCTGGTAGTGATTGCCGTAAATCTATATGAAGGTCATATATAAATAGTCCTTCTCGTTCCTTTATTACACGAATATACTGTAAGAATCGGTCATCATTATCTATGACGGTAATCATGGTTTTTTTACTCCTTTTATTCGGAAATAATCGGTTAAGGAGAAGACCGAGTGACACACTGACAAGATCGTCATCACCAACACACAAGATTTTTTTTCCGATTAACGCATGCTCCCTTAGGCAAAGGATTGCCCGATGTAAACTTGTTTCGGGTGTACATTTTGATTGATCAATTTGCACATTAACTTGTGGTCGTAATTGAAACAACCTTGTAAGTAACGATAATATATCTGCAAGTTCTATCTTCCAATCTGTCTCGTTGGTCATAAGTCTTTGGTATAAGGCTTTATCTAATCCACCATATCCTAATTCATTTTCGATATATGAAATTCCTTTACAGGTACAACGCACCCCACGATCCTGCATTAAAGCACCTGCCTTTATAAGTTCTTTCTTTACTGCAGTAGCCACCGGAACAGGCAGTAGGACTTTTCGTGCTAGTTCTTTTGTGGAAATTCCAGGATGTATAAAACATTCAACCAAAAGTTGCTCGATTACCAAAGAACCCTCTTGAATACGTACGTTTGCATTTACTTGTTCAATATAATTTTTCATGGAATCACTCTCTCTTATCAACGATATTTTTAATGTGCTATTTTCTTTATGGAAAAGCACACACGTCATCCAAACAGTTACTTAATCCCAAATAAAAAAGGACAGAAAATGAACATATAGTCCATCATCTGTCCTTATTAGGACATTGACTAACTTATGACTTCTGCCAGAATAATACAGGTCAAAAAAACCTAATTCTAACATGGGCATAAAAAAATAGAACCGTGCATAAGAGCATGGCTGTTTGCAGTCAATTATATACTAAGGATGGCCGTTGTGTTCTTAACCGATATTGATTCATCTATTTTTGTTCACGTCAAACAAACCACTTCAAAAAGTGGATTGTTGCCAATGTAATAGAATGAACCATATAAAATTGATTAATTAGTTAAGAACAAATACCGACATCAAGACAACCCCTATTTTTAAAGATATATTCAATTGTAACTTGGATATATTAAATAAGCAAGAAAATGGTTATTCCTTTTCTCACTGCATAAGTAGCTTTTCTGTTGTAATAAATTTAATTAATCGCTACCGGGAGGCTTTAAGATGCAGATATAATTGAAATTGAAGAAATGGATATGTGGAATCCCTTCCCCCATTATTATAAGTTAATTCAGCTATCAGCTAACCAACATTATGGTATTTAAACAAGATGATTTTACACATGTTACAATAAGTATAGATTTAGATTTTGTTGAGGATCATTGGTTAGAAAGGGGACTATAAAGCTATGACTAATTGGGATACATTTAACATTCAAATACACGATAAAGTAATAGAAAGAAAAATACGTTATAATACGACAATAGTGGAACATAGCTGTATGCTGCTAGAAGCAAAAAATCAGAACATCGTCCTTTTTCATAAAATAGCTACTTCATTTACGATGATAACAGACCAAAATAAACTAACTATTCCTGAAGGGAGTTATACATTGGCGTATTACTGGAAGGATCAACCATTTAATTTATATATTTGGAGAGATAAAAATGGAAATTATTTAGGATCCTATTTTAATATCGTTAAAAATACATGTTTAGCAGATAATTTGCTCTCCTTTGAGGATCTGATTATTGATGTTGTCGTTTTTCCTAATGGGGACTATTTTATATTAGATGAAGATGAATTACCTAAACCATTAGCTCAATTTGAGAACGGCTTTGTCCTACAATCGTTAAACTCATTAATTGATATTATTGATTCTTTTCTTCCTCAAACTATTTCAGAAGCTAGTACGACCTTTAAACATGAGAAAATACTTCCTTGGTTGGAACCATGTAAAGATTAAGAAACGGGGTTAGTATGAGTACAATGTTTGTAAGGGAAAAAATACCGTTCACCGAAAAGAGTTATAGGCTGAAAAACACACTTTTTCCTGTAAAACAGCAACTTTAATAGAAGGTTCATTATTTAGCCACATGCCTTTGTATTTTTCACTACAACCTTCCACGCATTTTCTATTTATATATGCTGACTGATTAGATTATAAACTACATATAGTAAACTGAGGATTGGCTAATATAAATCATATAGTCCCTACTAGCCAATACGAATGGGGATCTGGAAACCTGGTAAGGTTCAAGTATATTATGGAATTATTTTTCGTTAAAAATAACCAATTTATTCTTCAGACTTTCCCATAACTCCTTACTAACCACTCTTGAACCAGTCCAAGAAAGACGCCATCTTATTCAAGATAAGCACCCTTTAACGGAAGCCCCTTTTAGAGGATGTTCAAAAAGTCCGGTAAAAATGACACTGCGAATTTCGCACGAATGCTTGTTTCTCCGCTACTCATGTATCTAAATGCATACATTCCGTTGCTCGAAACTGCGCCGCCTCGAACTTCTTGGTCCTTTTTATCCTCTTTTTTGAACACGCACTTTTAGTTATTTTAATACTGCTGATAAATTAAAAATTATGATTATATTCCTCTAATCTTTTTCCATTTTCTAATTTTAGTTCTAAACGTTTTAAATGGTGCTACTGTATTTATATGAATCCATTTCCAAATTGGCCATTTAGAAGGTGTTGAAGTCGCCCATTGTCTGCCACCTTGTTCAAATATTTCTTTATCATTATAGCTTTCTACTAATTGAATTATTTTATTAACATCATGATTAAACATCTCAATCAATGTGTCAAGCGAATACGCTGCATACTTATTATAAAAACTCTGATAAAGCCCACCAAGATTATTCCATTTATAATCTGGCGTTGGTGTTATTACATTTTTTCCATCTTTATTATCTTGTTCCCATGATAATATTAAATTTAACCACCCTAATTGGTAAGCAATCATCTGGGATGGCGTTCTATCAACTTCATTTACAAAGACATCTTTATCAAGATCATTGACAGATTGGAATTCATCAATAAATAACTTTGCTCTCTTAGTAATTTCATCAATCAAGGCTTGTTTATTAGCATATTCTTGCAATCATAATCATCCTCTCCAAAAAATTTGACTTATATATTCTAATTCATTCTCACCATATCTGTTCAACCCAAGCACCATGATTTACACCTCCCCATCGGGTAGGCTTTCGTCAGCCGGACTGTTATGGTAAATTCTCACGCCTATTAGCCGAGATTATAACACACAATTTCTTACTAAACAGTGAGCTATTCGACGCAGGTAGAGCCTTTCAGAGCGTTACCTCTTCATTCACCCTTCGATATAACCTCTCAGTAAAAATAAATAAAACTGCCTGACCTTTACCGAGATTATGTTACAACATTTCATTTGAGTCAGGAACATTTCGCATTGCAATATGGCCCGCTTGTTTTGTCAAAGTCCAGCAAATCGGTCATAATGGGTTCTACAGTTTTAAAAACAGATGGAATTTTTAAATATTTGATCATTCTAAAGCCTTGATTTATTAATCAATATATTTATCTTTTAACTGATCCGAACCAATACCACCAATTATCATTAAAGCTAACGGTAAAAAATTAGATATGACTTTTGGTACACCTTCTGGAATCATAATACTTGTACTTACAAAATGGTGTAAACCGAAGAGAATTAGTTTAATCACTAATAGAAAAACCCCTAATAAAAACACACTATCAAAAAATGCTTTCCATTTCGGGTGCGCCAGTTGCTTGCTATCTCGAATTACTTTTTCTTTCAATTCTTTGTCACTCCTTAACAATTCATCTACCGTGATACCGAATAGATCACTTAAATCGATAATTACTTCGATACTGGGATAGTTCTTGCCAGTTTCCCATTTTGAAACTGATTGACGGCTAACATGAATTTTTTCAGCGAGATCGGTTTGTGACCAACCTCTTTTTTCTCGTTCCTTTTTTAATCGTTCACTAAAAATCACGTTCGTCATCACCTTTCCTAATTTCCATTATTGTTCGAGTGTATAGATGAAGTAAAGATAGTTGTAGGTGCATCAAGGCGCAACCTATTGTTGCGAGTCAAAAAACCACCATAATAAATCAATCGTTTTTTATCCATACCTTCTTCCAAGTCATCCACTCGTCTCAGATTTTTTTTCATCGTCTGCCATTCTATTCTTATCATTGTAGTTGTTTTACTGGCGTGCGGCACCAAAATAAGATATTTCGGTTAAGCTTTTTTCAAAACATTGCAACTTTATTTTAAATAACAATTACTTAGTCAACCCTTAATATCTTTATTTGTTTACATTATTATTTTCTATATATTAACAAGTAAGGTGATTTTATTAAACGAACCTGCCCGTTAGTTTAAGTACATACTCACAAATTTCGTATATTTTCTTTCAATTATTTCTATAAATTCAGTTTACATTGAACTACATAATTAAGTAAGTCCTTTTACAATAAAACACCCCTTTAGATAAAAATCCAAAGAGGTAAAACAGTGTAACTTTTTTATAAACGGTATAACTTTATTTTAAATGACATCTTTCTTGTGGACGGTACGACTTTAATTGTAATCCACAGCACGTGTTGTTTGATGATCGAAATAGGCCTATAAAGCCTGATTCAATAAGAGAGCCACATTTTAAAAAAATGCGGCTTTATTTCATCCACATTATCCCCTACAGCTCATTTTGCGTATAAGGCTACTTACTTAAAGTATTTCTTCATAGATTTATCCCCTCGTAATCTTTCAATGAAATCATTTAAAGCCTCATTTTCATCCATATATAATTTTTCACCTATTTTTGTCGCTCTTTCATTATTCGTAAACACCTTCCACCCATCACCTTCCTTTGTTATAACTACTTCTTCTTCACTGGAAGTATCGTTACAAAATAAACAATATCCTTCAAGATTTTCTTCCTCAATAATTCGTTTTGCATCCACAAGATTCATTTTTTCTCCTCCGCCCTACAGACCCTTTCCTTTTTAAAGTATAACAGTTTTCATAAGGTGGGTTAGCCTCATGTATGAATGAATTAGGAAATAATGATTCATGCATTTTTCTTAGCTCTTGTTTTTGTTTATCAATAGTTGATTCATCGATAATATTTTCTTCAATTTATATAGTTCCTTTCCATCATGGGAACCTCATTTAAGTAATAAATAATTTTATTTCAAATTGATCCAAATTGATTGGGAGGGTTCCTATAATTTGAATGAATTAAATCTTTTAACTGGATTCTTACGACTATGGAAACTATCAAATCTATGGTAAACACATTGTGACTACGACGTACTACTTTCTCAATATTTTTTCATCATTATACGCGACCAACCCAGTTTATTCCATTACAGGCGCCAAGCCAGCTGTCACAATCACTAAAACATCTTGCACCATCATTTCCGTCGTTCGATTTTGAGGACTCCGACTCCACTGCACCGCTGACCCAAATATACCCCAACTCATGACAAGAGCCGTGGTTTCTACCATTTCCTGTGAGACAGAAGTATTCGATTCCCCACTTAACCATTTGAACAGAAGTTGATAAAGTTCTTTTTGCATTGCAATTTCAAATAGCGGTTCAAACTTACTATTCCCTGGATTAGCCATGTACTGTCGAAAACGAGCAAGAAAATCGAAAACAGCTTGAATGACGGTTCGTAAGTCACTCACATTGGATATTGACGAATCAGGCAATTTATCCTTTAATATCCTCTGAAACTTTTCCCCCATCCAACTTTCGAGAAAAGCAAATTTATCCTCGAAATGCGCATAAAATGTGGAGCGATTGACTGTCGCTCGATCCGTTATTTCTTGTACGGAAATGGAGTAAACATCCTCCCTCTCCTCAACGAGTTCCATAAAAGACTGCATTAACAACTGATGCGTTCGTTTCACTCGGGGATCGTTTGTATTCACGGGCATGTCCACCTCGATTCTTCATTATAGAAATAACTGGGCTCCCACATACTAATGATTCAAAAACAACAAATCTGCTCAAATGTTGTCTATACAACGGTAGAGCCCATTTGCTGGTTGCCTGGATCGATCAAATCACTTATCATTATAAACTGTAGTATACACGAAAATGACGTTTAAACAACACTGTCGCATTTTAGTGCTTTTCAGTTACGTAATTGAATGTCGACAAATATTTCTTGGAGGTGGTCTTCATGATCGTCGTTACTACTCCTACTGGCCAGATCGGCCATCAGGTTCTTAATAATATTCTTGACAGTGGTGAGGAAATCCGCGTGATTGCACGTGATCCTTCCCGTCTGTCCCCTCACGTTCGTGAGCGCGTGGAGGTCGTGCAGGGATCACATGGCGACATCGATGTTGTTACCGAGGCGTTCGCAGGTGCTGACTGCGTATTCTGGCTAGTGCCTCCGAACCCCCACGTCGACAACATTAAGAGCTACTATCTGGACTTAACCCGACCAATGTGCGAGACAATCAAAAGCCAGGGCGTCAAGCGTGTCGTCGATGTCACAACACTGGGTCACGGGTATGTGAAGGAAGCAGGACATTTATCAGCAGGATTCGCCGTGGACGACCTAATCGAGAGCACTGGCGTGAACTACCGTGCGCTACGAATGCCGTTCTTCATGGATAATCTGCTCCAGCAGGTTGAGACGATCAAGAGCCAAGGTATGTTCTTCCTGCCGAACTTTGCTGATCGCACGCTAGCCACCGTCGCCACCTCTGATATTGCCACGGTTGCTGCGAAATTTCTGCTTGATGACTCATGGAGCGGGCAAGAAAGCGTCCCTGTAATTGGCCCCGACAATCTGACCCCAACCGACATGGCGCAGATCATGTCCAAGGTGCTTCAGCGGCCAATTTGCTTCCATCAGGTATCCTACGCAGACTACAAAGCAACGATGCTGCAGTATGGAGTGTCTAATGCCTGGGCTCAGGGTCTGATCGACATGGCAGCTGCCCAGAATGACGGCATCTATGACGCCGAACAGCGCGCCACACAGTCTACCACTCCCACCAGCTTTCGGCAATGGTGTGAGAACGTACTCAGGCCAGCTGTCCTAGCCTGAAAACGATCATTTGGAGAAAGAATGCCGTTTTGATGGAATTTTATATCATGAAATGACACTATAAATACAAACACCCCGGCTTAAAGCTTAAGCCGGGGGTAATTATCATCAATTTTTCTACAAAATAGGGGCAAAATTTTTTTTCGGTTTATTATAGTGATAGGTAAGCATTTAAAGTTATCACCGACTTTTCCCCCACTTCACATCGTACAGGCGTTTCCCCACATACGGCGTTCCAACTAATCCAACTCAATTTAATCATTGGCACTTATGCGCCTCAATTCTTCCGTTTCAATAAGTCGGTGCTCCCATAGGAGGTGGACCTCTTTTAGTCTTACAAGACCCTTATTGCCTGATAAAGACTTGCTTTACTTACATCAATTCTTCATTAGTCTAGTGGCTATCCCTCACGTTCATTACACGTTTTTTCGACGGTACTGTCCCATCACTTTCACTAATATGAAGAAAAATTATACAGCCGCTATTCTCACGACTATTTTCCTTTCCAACGCTTCATCGAGAGTAAGCTCTCCGCATTATCAAGCTTACAACCAAGAGTTATCCACTGCAAAAAAATGGATAACTTTACATTGAATACTGTAAAGTCATCCATTATGATGGTTAAGATACCGCGTTTTGGCGATACCCTAGTCTTACTCATGGCCCAAACTGATTTTAAATACGTCCCCTACATTACCACCAAAAACGATCAACCCATCTTCTGGCAGTACTACTGAATTGTCATCGCTTGCCTTTGAGAAATTTACAATCGTTCCCTCTTTGTCGTAAACAGCAAAGCCTCCACTTGCTGGAACATCGACCGTCATGATCTGATTAGCTGATTTTGCATCAATTTTATACCATCTAGCATGGCCATCAGGTTTTATTGTCGAAGTCGATGTCTTCTCCCCGGAGATTGGTTTTATCGCATCTTCGCTAATGTAGGAAAAGCCATCAATTTCTAAATACTCCTCCCGTTCTAAATTGTAAAAATTCAAATCAAATACATCTCTTCCGGCCATAATTGGAATTTCGACCGCATTTACTGCTTTATTCTCATCCATAATTTTAGTGCCGTTTGCATACCCATGATCAAGATCAACCGAAATATTCTTTATTAAGATCGATGGATCTAGATAGAAAATGGAAGTGATTTTCTCATCCAGAGCATAGTACTTTTTCCCGTTTCTTTTTTTCCATACTTCTTTAGTTGTATCATTTAAAGGATTGGTATCCAGCTTTTGGTATTCGTAGGTTACCATAGCCATCTGGCCTATTCCTGGAAAATCCGTATATGCGTGAAGCTTTAAATAGGTTTTACCATTTGTTTGGTTGTCAAAGCTTACTACCGCACTGCCATCGCTGCTTGTAAATTCTCCATTGCCGGTATACACATATTGCTGCGCTGGTATAAGTCCTCCAAGCTCAGGTAAATTAAGCTCTCCATTATTAATCTCAATATCTATTGTTGAATCCATTGTTCCATATAATCCAGCATAAGACAGCAAATCGGAGGGCATTTCTACCTGTGTAGGAGGCTCAAATGTTTTGTCAGGCAGAATATCTTTAATAATCCCTTTATCCTTTAAGTATTCTAATAACACATTAGAGGCAAATATCGTATTGTAGATCGAGCTACCGCCGGATGAGAGCACTGCTATAGAGATATCATATTCTGGTATGGCAATCAAGTCAGCATGATACAGAATTGTATCTCCACCTTTAGATAATGCAGTGATTCCATATTCATTAAACGGTGCTAAGTTAACGGCGTCCCAACCAAGACCATAATTCGTGCTATTGGTCTCGTCAGAAACCCACACTCCTTTTTTATATTCAGGACTTTGCATGGACTTTGCTGATTTTTCAGATAAAATTTCTGTGTGTTTGCCTGTTAATACTTCTGAAAACTTACTTAATTCTTCTGCAGTCGAATATAACCCTCCTGCCCCAATGACATTGGCATTCTCAACAGGTAAAGCCTTATCTATCGTAGGAAAGTAAGTTTTTGCCAGCCTTTGTCTATCAAAATTGTCGAGTGGTGTTTTGGTAGAGTTTAAATTTAATGGGTTGCGAATATAGGTTTCAAGAAAATCCGTATAACTTAAACCACTCACTCGTTCAACCAATATTTCAAGTAGTTGGAACCCGTCATTACAATACACAGAATACTCACCTGGTTTGGATTTTAAACGACTTGTTTGTAATTTTTCTAATAATTGATCATGATTTTGGGTATCATTGTCATCAAATAACATACTGTTTCCGTAATGAGTACCGTAAAGTCCTGATGAATGATTCATTAGCATGCGTGGTGTAATTTCTTTATATCTTTCATCTGACATTGAAAAGTCTTTGATATATGTTGTAAGTGGTTTATCCAGATCGACTTTATGAGAATCAACCAGCATCATCGTTGCAGCCGTTACATACATCTTGCTTACCGAGCCGATACCAAACATCGTCTCTTTGGTTATTGGAGCCTTAGTCGCTTTATCATAGACCCCAGCACTATCTGATAAGGTAATGGAACCATTATCGTTGATTGCGTACTGTATACCACTTACATCATACTTAGATACGATCTCCGAAGCCATATTATGAGCCGTTTTTTTGATTTGATCCTTATGATCCTTATGATCTTTATTACCTAGAACATGGGTTATCGGTATTACTAAAAGCATAGAAACAATGATCACAGAAGCAATAATTACAGAAACTCTTCTCTTCATTATTAAATCCCCCCGTATATTATGATTACTAAATGAACTCATACAATCGAGTTCATTCAGTCAGCATTGTTAAAAAACACTGGCTAAATTAACCTTTTTATCATTAATGTCGACTTTCCTGCGCCGTCCGGTTCGAGAAATCCGTATATTTCACCACGTTGAACATTCATATTGACGCTAGACACAACCTCCTCTGTCCCGTAATTTTTACTAAGTAATCGTGTTCGGATCACATTTGTCATTTTCTTCACTCACGACATGTTTTTGATGCTCTTTTAGAATATCGAAGGATTCTTTCTTTTAAATGACGAAAATCTTACTTATTTCTTAAGTTGTCAGTTTCATCTTTTTGATAGAACCCAGATTCGCTGCCCATCTTTCAGCAAATTGCACAAATTATAAGAAATGACATTGTTGAAGGACAATTAATAGAAGGGAAAAGGGTTCCATCTGAAAATGAACTTTCCAACTTTTATAACATCAATAGAGCCATGGTAAGGAAAGGACTGCAAACTTTGGTAGATGAAGAAATCATATACAAAAAGCGTGGAATTGGAATGTTTGTTATCGAAGGAGCCAAAGAAAAATTGTTAAATGAAATATATCTGGCCACTACTAGAAGAAGGAAAGCGGTTGGGATGAGTGTTGATAAAGTAATAGAATTAATAAAAGAGGATAAGAAATGATTCGAGTGGAGAAGATTACCTATGGTTACGGAAACACATCAGTACTTGAGGATATTTTGAAATAAAGTTTTCCTTTTGCAAACGATTCAGTAATAAGGATCAGTGCCTCATTTCATTTTAGGGCAAGAGAGTTGAATAAGAATAAAGTATGGACTAATAGTGCTGTACTTCTTGTGTATGATTGCCACAATCTTTAACAAAAAATGTTAAGAATTGTTGATAGATTTCACCTTAGATCTCCTGTATATTTAAAAATATAAGGAGATGAAAATATGATTCGTATGAACATTCGTCTTTTGCGTAAAAAGAACAAACTTAGTCAGGAACAATTAGCTGAAAAGGTAAACGTATCAAGACAGACCGTAGCAAAGTGGGAAAACGGGGAATCCTTGCCCGATATTTATAAATGCAAGATACTTGCTAATATTTTTCAAATAACGTTGGATCAATTATCCCATAATATGAGTGAAGAAGAGACAAACCAGTTCACTCCTAAGGGAAAGCATTTTTTTGGTGTTTCAAAGGTAGGTGAACGAGGCCAGATTGTGATTCCCAAAAAGGCACGGGAAATGTATCAGATTCATGCTGGTGACAAGCTGGTTATTTTAGGGGAAGATGAGACAAAAGGAATTGCTGTTTTAAAAAGTGAGAGTTTCCTGGAATTAGCAGAGCTAATCAAAAAATCCGATCTAACGGAGGTTGATTCAGAATGAGTAAAATGGTATTTTTTTCGATACCTGCACATGGGCATACCAATCCGACTATTCCGGTGGTAACCGAGTTAATAAACAGAGGTCATCATGTTTGGTATTATTCTTTTCTAGAATTTCAGGAAAAAATAGAAGCCGCTGGTGCCACATTTATTGCTTGTGATGAATTCCTGCCTAAAGTTTCACAAAAAGAATTGGATCGTAAGGTTGGTAAAGATTTTGCAGCATTGATTGAAATGGTTGCCGATACTACCATTGCTTTGGATGAAAAGGTATGTAAGGAATTAAGGCAAATTCAGCCGGATTGCATTGTATCAGACTCTGTATGCTTTTGGGGGGAATTATTTGCCAAGAAACTAGGAATCCCATATATTTGTTCGACTACTACCTTTGCTTTTAATCAGCATACAGCAAAACTGATGAAGCGGAGTATTGTGGAAATATGGAAAATGATTGTGGGCATGCCTCGAATTAACAAAAAAATTCGCTTACTAAGGGGGCATGGCTATGAGGTAGAGAATTTTGTATCAATTGTTCAAAATGATAATGAAACGGACACCATTGTTTACACTTCGAAAGCATTCCAGCCGATGGCGGATACCTTTTCTGAGCGATATGCCTTTGTTGGCCCATCCATCAGACAGTTGCCACCACCACAGAATGACAAAAAGGATAGAAAAGTAGTCTATATTTCCCTTGGAACTGTACTTAATAAAAATCGTGATTTTTACCAAAACTGTATCAAAGCATTTGCACAGAAGGACTATGACGTTGTAATGTCCGTTGGTGAAAAAACTAAGATTTCGTCTCTTGGTAACATACCAGAGGGTTTCACCGTGAAAAACTCTGTAGATCAGATATCGGTATTACAGACAGCAGATGTATTTATTACTCATAGTGGCATGAATAGTGTTAGTGAAAGCCTGTATTTTGGAGTGCCAATGGTTTTATTTCCACAGCATAGTGAACAAAGAATGGTTGCTGATCGGGTTGCTGTATTGGGTGCAGGAGTAAAACTAAAAGGGAATAAGTCACAATATTTAGTAACATCGGTAGCGGAGGTGCTTTCGAATCAGACGTACAAGCAGGGGGCACAGAAGCTGTCAGAAACTCTTAGGAATGCTGGCGGTGGGGTAGAAGCGGCAAATGTGATTCTGACTAAAATTGGAGAGAAATCTTAACGGCTATGCAATTCTGAACCATTTTGGGCTTATCTATAGCAAGAAATAAACATTGTACCCTTGCAGAGAACAGTCAAAATAGGCCAATATTGTGACATTGAGGAACTTTATGGCTTTCTGGTCGGTTAAAAAAGGACAGAATAAAATAGTTGTTTAAAAAGTTTATATACAGATAGGTAAGGGTTTGACGTTATCGCTCGCACTGTACACCATTTGTAACATGAGAATTACGGCCGTCCAGAACCTTAGTGAATAATTCGATCATGATCGTTATTAAATTACAGGAATACCAACTAGTTCTAGTTCAGAGATGAATTGTTCAATTGATATAAACTTATAACGGATATCCCGACCGCATGCTTGGCAAATTTCCTCTGTCACTTCTGTAAAACTAATTGCTCTAGGGCCAGATAGCTTGTAGAGCTGAATGATTTTGGAAAGATGAATAGAATCGTATATTGATAATACCTTGGAAAAACATATCCCCCCCAGCTATTATTAAATGTTATTCTGGGAGCAGTCTTGTTTTTAGCGGGAATAATTTTTTAGTATGGAATGTAAAGAAGAAGAACAGGATATTCAAAATAGTTGGTATCATATGTCTTGGATTGGGCTTCTTTCAATCATCAGTGCATTCCTGCAGCTTCAAAAGGCTCTAGCTGATAATAAATGTTTGGCTTATTATCAGCTTTCGTTTTTCAAGTATACTTCCGTCTCTAGAGCATTCAAGTATCTTTTATCAGGCATTAGAAAATAACGCTTAATATAGCTCCCCTTTTGTCAATATAATTGCTTTCCACCTACTATAACTCTTCGATTATTTTTATTCATTAACTTTATAGTGATGTTAGAAGACCGACCCATACTGTGGTCTTGAACGAACGAGTAACGTTGATTACATTCATTTATTACATGATTATTTAAGAGGTAATATGTTAAAGCGGCTTTCGAGTGGAATAAGGATTACGGAAATGATCAATCTTTTTTCAAAATGGATTCTTTTTGTTAATCACAGAATATGTATTTGTAAGAAGTATTTGATCAAACATTCTTCCAAAGCTACATTTAGGTGTTGTAAAAAGAAAGATATTGGACAAAATGTCCTACCCACTCTAATTAGTGGTTTTGTCCGATATACTAGAAAAACCGAAAGACGATAAAATTTTATTTTTTGCTGAGTACGGCTTTAAAAAGTGACTAATTGTCATAAAAATACAAAATACGACAAAAAAGGACAAATTAATGTTTTAGAATATCTCGTATATCAAAAAATGGTATACGAGATTACATTCAGACGTCTTTTTTTTATTTTTCTTTGTCACAATAGTTTTTATCTATTTCTTGGTAGCTTTCCACAATAATGATAGGAGGGTTGGATTCAAGTATTTGGGTATATCTTAATCTATAACTCTTACCATCAATGAGTTCGTTAATATCGATGGTACTTGAATTCACCAGCATTTCATCATGATTATTAATTAAAAATATAGTTTCTCCACTCTTTTGAATACAACCCTCTTTTGAAGCTGTACCTAGTTTATAATCATTTACGTTATTGTTTATTTCATCATCTATATTTGATTTACAACTAATTAAAGTTAAAAAGGTAATAACTAAGATTAATATTATTCTCATATTAACTCTCCTTTTTTTTTGACAATATAGTAAAAAAAAATGGTTGTCTTATTTTGGGGAATGTCAGGTAATTTACTAGGTCAAAGCGATACTATAGCTTATTATGATATGGATACCTATTATGGACAATCGGGTTCAGCGATTTTGAATAATTCAAATGAGATTGTAGCTGTTCATTCAAGTGGATTTATGTTTGGTGATCATAGTCTTGGAAATGGTTGGACGACCTAAAACGATAAGATCGGTTGTGAATTTCATAAATAATAATGGGAACTAAATGAACATATTTCGTTAAATCTTGCAAGTAGCACTAAAGGTACGAGATTAAATTCTCGTGTCTTTTTTTATTTCAGTGTTTTTGTCCGATACACTAGAAAACCGAAAGACGAAAAGATTTATTTTTTACTGAGTACGGCTTTCGGTGATGAAGCTTAATCGGACAAAATGAAAATTAGCAAGGGTTCAAGGTACCAAAAAGTGGACAAAAGTTACTACTTTTACTTTCTCCATTTCTGTATGTGTTCGTTTAATAAGTTCGGATATTTTTTTGAATTACTGGTTTGGAATAATCGGCCGATGCACTATAGGAGAAGACAGTACAACCAATGTTGTCGATTCACTATATTGACCTAAATCATTAATGGTAATCTCTAAACCCTCAAGTGAGGTGGCAATAATCTTGACTAAAAAATTATATTGCCCACTAATCCGATGAATTTATAATTCTTTTTTTAAAAAAGTTAAGACTGGCCTCCTGTTATTCTCAGCAGTGTCTCTTAATGGAGGAATATCATAAAAGTCGATTATTTTTGCTTCTATCTCAGGAAATTTTTGGATACTATATACCTCATCAACGAGCTTAGGATTTATAATATCAATTTTTCTAATCACAGTTACTCCCCCCTACATTTGTTAAGAGGATTTATTCAATGTATTAATCTTTATATTGCAAATGGGGTTGCTTAAGAATAGCCTCCTTTAATGGAAAAACTGTGATAGAGTCCCAGCAGAAAATCGATCATTGTCCTTCCACTAATGGTGCTTTACCTTAAGTGCAATCTTTCGCAGGATTTGATATATACCATCAGTGTCAATTATTCCACTCCTATTAAAAAAATGGGAGCAGGGCTTATAATAGACGCCTATGTTCAAACAAGTTTAAATTAGCCCAAATCATTAAAATTTTCCAAATTTTCTTGGATCGTCTATATAAAGCGAACTTCACGAACAAAAAAAGCCAACTATTAGAGTCAGCTGTTTTGGAAATTACTTTTAAGCCTAATAGAGGTTGTTCAAAAAGTCCGGTGAAAATGACACATCGAGAGGGGAACTTCGACTAGATACCGACATTCCTTTACCTTTACTTTCCCAGTGGGACAACGAGTGGGGTGTGCGAAATTGGATCATCGATAATGGTGCATTTCATTCCAAAAACCTTTTCCACTAACTGTTCTGTGACAATGTCTGAAGGATTTCCTTGAGCAACGATTTGCCCCTCTTTCATCGCAATCATATGATTGGCATATCTTGCTGCATGATTCAAATCATGCAAAACGGCTACCATAGTATTTCCTTGCGCATTAAGATTTTTAAAAAGCTCCAGTAACTCAATTTGATGTGCAATATCCAAGTATGTCGTCGGTTCATCTAGAAGGAGAATAGGAGTTTGCTGTGCAAGAACCATTGCAATCCAAACTCTTTGTCTTTGTCCGCCTGATAATTCATCTACAAAACGGTCTGAGAGTTCACTCGTATTCGTCACTTCCATTGCAGATAAAACCGCTGCCTCATCTTCACTCGTCCATTGGCTTACAAGGGTTTGATAAGGATATCGGCCATGAGCTATCAAATTTGCAACAGTAATTCCGTTAGGAGCAGTTGATGATTGTGGCAAGAATCCAAGCTTACGTGCCACTTCCTTTGACTTATATTTCATAATATCTTTGCCGTCTAATAATACGTGACCAGCAGATGGGGTAATGAGCTTTGAAAGTGCACGCAATAAGGTAGATTTCCCACATGCATTAGGGCCAACAATTACCGTAAACGATTTATTTGGAATTTTTACAGATAAATTTTGAGAGATGACACGATTATTACCATATTTAATTGTAATATTTTCTGTCCAAAGCTTTGAATCCGGTGAAAAATCCGGTGAAGGCTCTAGTTCATTCATTGGAATGGCAGTTATTTTCGTGTTCATCACATTTTACCTCTTTCAATTGAAATATCGACTAACAGGAGAATGATGGATCCATATAACATAGTTTATTTATTTTTAGCCTTAAAAAGCAGAACGCGCTTGATGGTATAATAACCATACGAGATACAGTCCACCAATAGATAATGTTATGACACCAACCGGCAAAATGATATCTGGAACGATTTGTTGTGCCAAAACATCGGCTGCCAATAATAAAAGAGCACCCATTGCAGCCGATGGAATAAGGCTCTCAGCTGTCTTTGCGAATCTTAGGACGATTTGGGGAGCAGCAAGCGCAACAAAACTAACAGGTCCCATTACCGCTGTTGGAGCAGCAATTAATGCAACAGCAATTAAAATTAAAATGATTTGTGAACGTTCGATTCGTACACCATGGGACTTTGAAACATCATAACCTAGCTCCATTTCACGTAAAGGGCGAGTCATGACCCAAGCACAAAAAAGTAACAAAACAACAAAAATCATAGCAGGAATAATATGTTTCCAACCGATACCATTAAGTGATCCAATCCCCCAAGAGGCTGCGGTTAACGCCACTTCCGCTTCATTCTTAATAAGAAGCATGTTGTTAAAACTTCCCAAAATCGTTGATATGGCAATCCCCACAATAATAAGTCTAAACCCTTGGGTTCCTTGACGAAAGGCAAATAAATAAATGAGGATTGCAGTAATAAATCCTCCCGCCAAAGCACCCGCAGCAACTCCCAAATAAGATACTGGTCCAGTACCAAGCATAACAAGTAATGCCCCTGTATAAGAGCCTGAGCTAAATCCAATAATGTCAGGGGATCCTAATGGATTTCGCGTAATCGATTGGAAGATCGCACCACTTACCGCAAGTCCAGCACCAAAGATGATCGCAGCTACTACTCGGGGTAAACGCCATTCAACTACAATTGTTTTCGTCATCCCTGTAGCCTTCCCGGTTAAAGCACTTAACACATCTTGTCCACTTACATCCAATGATCCCATCATTAATGCCAATGCTCCAATCACCATTGTGATGACAAAAAGAATCGACGTTACAACAAGGCTGCGTATATCAATTCGCCATTTGAATGGTTTCTTTATTCGGATATAGCGCCTTCCAAAATCAATGTGACTCATTCTTTTCACCTCTTTTTCCATTTACAACGATGCTCATAGACCACTTGCCTTTTTTCTCCGAACGAGTATTAATAAAATTGGGGCACCGACAAACCCGGTAATGATACCAACTGGGATTTCAGAAGGAAACATAACAATTCTCCCAATAATATCCGAAAGAATGAGTAATCCAGGGGCTACAGCTAGGGAGTAAAGAAAGATCCAAGGCTGATCTGGACCAACAAACCAACGGACACAATGCGGCACCATTAAGCCGATAAAACCGATTGGGCCAGCTATTGCAGTTGCCCCGCCAGCCAAAAGCGTGATCGCGATTAAACTAATAATGCGGACGATATTAACATTCACGCCTAAAGATAATGCCCGGTCATCCCCAAATGAAATTGCGTTTAGTGGCCGTGCAATAGCTAATGTTAATAAAATACCAACGATGAGAAATGGTAAAATAAGCCACAAATCATCTGTCCCTCTTTTCGCCAAGGAACCAACTGTCCAGTTCAACATACTTGCAAAAGCTCTGCTGTTCATTAATGTGAGTGCCGTAGTGATTCCACTTAATGCGGCGCCAAGTGCCACACCTGCAAGTGTAATTTGTACAGGGGTAGGAGACGTTTTTCCAGCCCCTCCACTAATAATATAGACACCAATTGTTACGATTAACGCACCTGCAAAAGCAAGCCAAATATATCCAGACATCGACGTAATGGAAAATAGTCCAACACCGATAGCGACAGCAAAAGATGCCCCCGCATTGACACCTAATATTCCAGGATCTGCAAGGGGATTTCTCGTTAAAGCCTGAATGAGCGCCCCCGCAAGCCCAAAGGCAGGCCCAACTGCAAGAGCCAAAAGTGTACGGGGCAATCGGGTCTCTTGAACAATGGTATGATCATAACTGTCAGTTGGGGAAAATAAGGCATCCCAAACAGTGTTCAGTGACAGGGGTTTAGCTCCAATCATTAAACTGAGACAGCATATACAAAGCAAAATAAATATCGCTACAATCAATCCGATTATTCGTTGTTTTCGTGAATGTTTAATGATCTTCTTTTTCCTATCAACTGCTTGATTGATTGGCCGCTTTAGCACTGCCAACGTTTTCACTCCTTAATTTTCCAGTAGTTCAGCAAACTTTGGTGTTATATTTTCAATTGCCCATAATAAGGAAGGTATAGAACCAGTTGAAAATGCATTGGCAGAATCTAAATCAAGCACAATGGATCTTCCATCAGCAACAGAGTCGATCTTCTGAAACATTTCATTATTCGTTATTTCACTTTCATCGACCCAAATCGGGAAAACGACAGTGAGATCAGCATCTAATAGTTCTAACTGTTCATCCGCAATCTCAACATAGAAATTCCCATCAGCTAATTCCTCTATCTCTTGTTTCGTCTCAAATCCAAGTCTTTTCACAAAATCGATTCGTGAGTCACCATCCACGTATGCACCAAATCCGTTGGAACTATATGCAGCAACGGCAATCGTTTTTTCAGCAAACTCCGGATTTTCTTCGGCAGTTTGTTCAAAAGCAGCATTGAGTTCTTCAAGTAATTTTTTGCCTTCTTCTTCTTTGTTCAATGCTTTTGCAATCATTTGAACTTGTTCCTCTGTAGAAGTGAGATAATTATCTCCACCTTCAGGAACACCTATTGTCGTTGCAATATCTGAAAGGCGCTCATAACGTTCCTTATCTCCAGATGATTTTACATCAAGTATCAGGTCTGGCGCAAGTGAAGCAATCTGTTCATAGTCTGGTTCCAATGTCCCGATAAGGGTTGGGGACTCCTCATAAGCACCTTCTAGCCATGGTCCAACACCATCTCCACCAAAATCAAGCCAGTCACTGGCACCAACAGGTTCAACTCCTAAGCTAAGAGCCGTTTCTGCATCCCCCCAACCTAGTGCGACAACACGAACTGGTTCTTCGGTAATTTCGACCTCCCCAAACTTCGTATCAATTGTTGTAACATCCGAATTATCGGATGTCGTTGCCTCTGAATTTTCAGTCGAATTCTCTGTTGAGTCTTCACTCTCACCCGAATCTGATGAACAGCCACTAAGGGCAGCTATAAAAAAAACAGAAATAATGACAATTAATACTCTAGAAAACAAATGATGATTCCATATTTTCATATTTTTCTTCCTCTCTTTTTACCGTTCATAATAATGATAATGATTATCAATTTCAATGTCAAATATATTCAGGATGATTTTTTGTGTGGATCTTGCTTCCCTATCGAAGAGAAAAATATGAAGCTATCCGAAAACTAATCCTAATAAACATCACTTACGGTATCTGACTTAGGAAACTTTGCCGTTCGAACGGACTGACAATAATCTGATGCACTTTTATAAATGACCTTTGACACCAAATAGACAAATTTTTTAGCCTAAGCCAAAGAAAAACCCTTTTACGTTTTATCATTCGATTTTCCAAACAAAGAGCAAATACACACTCTGTTATTTAGCAAGCTTCATAGGTTGAAACTCGCCATATGTACATGAACGCCAGACCCACTCTAGTGGGCCAAAACGGAAATGTTTTAACCAAAAGAAACTTAGTACCATTTGTAATGGAAAAACAATAAAACTTATCATAATACCTAAGCCTATATTCGCTTCTCCAAACATCCCCAGCCCAGTAAACAGTCCAACCCCTACTAATGTTTGAATAATATAATTTGTTAATGCCATTCTTCCAACATAACTAAAAGGATGAAGAATTCTCTTCCATTTCTTTCTTTCTAACAACAATAAAATCGTTGATATATAAAAGAAAGAAAGACTCAATCCGCTTATAATCAAAAGGGATTGTATCATTTGTTCATTTAAAATACCAAAATCAAATATGTTTACATGTAATAAAATAATGCCAACGCTAAATGGAATGCTACATAATAAACTAATCAGCCAGACACGCTGTACAAATTGCTTATGAGAAGAAAAGTCCCTAAAAATCCCCCGTTTTATTGCGTATAAGCCTATTAAGAACATAAATAAAGCAGTGAGTATATCAGAGGGAATATTCATTAAAATAGGGATTACTTCATTTGAAAAACGATAAGATAACCATTCAAAGTAACTACCATTTTGATAGACATCAATCGCTTCCTCTACTTTTGGTTCTCCCTCTTTCTGTAAGCTGTTTATTTGTTGTTCGATTGAGTCAGTCGAACCCAAAAAACTTAAGGATAGAAGTCCAATCAGCGCAATCGAAAATGCCATCAACCAAAGAAGAATCGTTTTTCCCTTTCTTTTATAAAAGAAAATTAAAAAAAATCCAGCAAGAGCATAGCCTAACAGAATGTCACCATACCAGAAAAAGCAAAGATGCAAGAACCCAAATATGGCTAATACGATTAACCTGCGCGAATACAAAAGATAGAAGTGTTCTGTTTTATTTTCTGCACGCTCCATAAAAATATAAAAACCGACGCCGAACAAAAAGGAAAATATCGTAAAGAATTTTGCTTCTACCAAAACATCAAGCAACATTCGTAAAAACTGATCATTTGGGCTTAATTCAGGCGACATCATATACAAATCTTTAATGAGTTTAGGAGACTGAAACAATGGCATATTCACGAACAAAATCCCAAACAACGCAAATCCTCTAATGATGTCTAACGATTCAATACGTTCCTTAGTCGAAATTGGAGATGACTTCTGTATCCTATTTTTCAAATTATCCCTCCTCGTTTCCCAAACATGACTAGTCGAATCGATATCTAAGATAGCTATTTTAAAAGATTCGTACAGTCCTATTAAGTGTAGCACTTCACTACTTTTAATAAAACTTCCGGGAAAACTGATTTCACTTTCAGCATGTGAAGCACAAAAAAAGCCGAGAGACCATTAGTAATTGACATCCCAGCTTTGAAGGAAGTAATCATTTTTCTCATTCTCATGATAAAATGCTACCATCGATTCCTTTTTTCTTCAAAAAATAACTCTTAAAAAAATGCAAATGACAAGTAAAAAAATCGCTAATCTTTACTATCAACAAATTGAAATGATGTTTATTGCACTTAAGGGTATCTTCAATAAACTGAATATCTTTCTGTTCCTTTGAAGTGTAAGGTATTTTGATCTCCTTCCTCAAAGTCAAAACCGCTGTCCATCCCGAAATATTCAGAAGCAACTCACGATCTCCCAACACAACTTGAAAACTCATTTTATATCCCCTCCAATTATATTACCAACCGCCCATGGAATATTTAACCAGTAACTCGATTAGAAAAGTCACATAGAAGATAATTCCTTTCGGGATAAATACGACGATGTTCCAAATATTAAGCACGGTGAAGTATTTGGATGAAGCTGTCAAAAGCAACACAGCTTTCACAGTATAAACTTACCTTGGAAATAGATACAAGTTGGAAGATTGTGGAATAAGAAAGTTTTCTGAGTTTGAGATTATAAAACATTATCACTTGATTTACTGGTATTGAACAAGTGATAATGTTTCTACTACTTTTGTACATATATTTTTATTATTAGAAATGGAACCTCCGTACAATTTCATTCTTCATCGTATTTTCTGAAAATAGTATCATCCCAATCAGCGTTAGGAGAGCATATAAGGCGGTTGCAGCACTTGGCCATAACACCGTTGACCAGGAGCTGAAAAAAAGAATGACGGGAAGAAACCCTAAAATAACCATTGTTGTCATATATCCGATGTATTCCCGCCATTTCATTGGTTTTCGCAGTACAATAATGGTTACAAACAGTGTAGCAAGCGTAACGAGAAATGGAATAACGTAATGGATCGACCATTTTGAACTTCCAGATGCAGCATCCAGGATAAACAACATAATAGAAAGTGCAATAACTTGAAAAATGACTTTGGAACCAGTGTGTGCTCTAGAAAGTATTGTATGATTAATCAATAGTAAAGCATATAGTACGGGACCTAACACATACAAGAACCATAGATGATTCGGTTCAGTTAATATATTAATTAATAAGCTTGTACTAATAACGAAAGTCGCAATAAATAAGACGAGTCGCTGTGCAAAACGACGCCGCTGGACTTTGGTTTCATAGACAGGATAATACACGTTATCTTCCAATTTCTCAGATAGCTTGTGTTTACATAACGGACAATATGGTTGTTTTGTATAGATATTGCAATTTGAGCAATAATGTTGCATTGTTTTCACCTGCTATCATTGGAGTATACTTCTATCTCCAAATTATATGTCTTGGAAAGCTCTCTGAAGAAAGTACGGATAATATCCGCTTCTTGTATCATTCTTGCAAATGTGATTACGAGTTCATCTCCCACAGCGATCATCCCTCCGTTGATTGGGCTTTTCTTTGTCGGGTACATAACCATTTCCATATGGGAAATATGTGATTCCATGGAGTCAGGAAGTCGTACTTTCCCCATATTTGTCAAGGTCATCGCTTTGGTACGCTCACTAAAACTCCTGTACCCATAACGAATTGCACGATATTTAAGCGGGAGCGGAATAAATCGTGCTGCCAGTCTCATTTGCCATTTTACACGATCATTAATACTTTGCTGCAAGTTTTCCTTTTGTACTTTCTTACGCAGTTGCTTCGATGTTTCTGTGATGATTTCTTCCAATGTCGTTGTCTCCGTAACAGACATGCCAATATTTACTACACCGAAAAAATTGCGCAGTGTATTGGATGGAAAAAGACTTCGCAAATTGACCGGAACAGCAATTTTTATTTCTTCTTTATATGCCCGGTATTGTAGTCGTTCTTTATAAATAGCTGCAATTAAAATTGCGGTGACAAAAGCGGTAATCGTTGTTCCATGCTCCTTGGCAAGCTGATGCACCTTTTCTGCACTCATTTTTCCATGGACTGCAATGGTTTGATCAATTGGTATACCTCGGATTTGATAGGAAGAAGTTTCTTTGAATTTCTCTGTTTTTTCATCCGTTACATAGTTTTGATAACTATCATCTCGTTCATAATAGCTTGGTTGATTATGAATATCGATTAGTGCACTTTCATAAGCCACGTCTTCTTCAAGATAAGATAGATAATAAAAAATTAGCGCTTTAATAAATTCTAAAGCACCTGTTCCATCTGTCACAGAATGGAAAAATTCCACAGCAATACGCTTTTTATAATAAGTAACACGCAATAAGAATCCATTAGTTTCTAACGGATCAATTGGTGCACATGGATATTGGCTTTCAGGCTGAACAAAAAGCTTTTCGTTATTCTCCACAAGAAAGTCCCAAAAAACACCTTTACGAAGCTTCACTGCAAACATAGGAAGACGTTTGAGAACATCGTCCAGCGCCTGTTGAAGTTTATCCGGCTGTACTATTTTCTTCATAACTGCAGCAATCCGGAAGACCGAAGAATTTGTTTGTTCCGATACGGCGTGAAACATTTTTCCTGCGTTATCTAATTTGTACCATTCATCCATCTGTTGAACACCTCTATACATGCTGATTTTGCCTAAACCTTATTTTACCTTATATTTGGTTTCGATTCATCGTTAAGTCACTAGTTTTACTTTAACAAATAATAAGACTTTATTTTAACTTTCAAGAAGAGGTTATCAATTTACATATTATTTATGATATTTACGATTTTCTCAGTCGCTTTTTTTGCCTCTGGAATAGGGTAAACCATAAAGATATGATTCATTTTCGGATATTCAAAATAATTAATTTTAACTCCCTGTGATGTAACCATATCTCTGAACTTTCTAGCATCAGGTAATAAAACTTCATGTGTTCCTATGAATAAAGTAATTTCCCCCAATCCATTTATCTTTCCATTTATTGGACTGAGTAAATAATTATTTAAATCAGTGTCTCCTGCATATGCTTTCCCCATTTGAATCAAACCATAAATTCCTAACATTGGATCTTTATGCTCCAATGCATGAGCATCTGAATTTTTCATCGTAATATCAAGCCAAGGTGAAAGTAAAATGATTTTTCGGGGTTGTGGTAACCCCTTTTCCAATAACAATTGTGCTAACGCTAATGCAAATCCTCCTCCAGCAGAGTCACCCATCAAGATAATATTTTCCTTATTCGAGGTTTCTAAGATCCATTCATATATTGGAAGAACTTTGTCAAAAGACTCTTTATATTGATGATTAGGTGCTTTAGGATAAATTGGAACGTATATTTTAACATTGGTTTCTTTGGCTACTTTCCAAAGAAAATTCCAGTGGTATACCGATGGTTGTTTTATATATCCTCCTCCATGCAAATAGAGTATTGATTTTTCTGAAGTATTTTTTTCTTGATTAAAGATATAACAATCCATTCCATCAAAATGCTGTTTTTCAATGTCAAATTTTCTCTGAATATATTTTGGTAATATATAAGGTTTTCTATTTTCAATTTGTTTTTCTTTTAAAAATTCAGCGTATAATTTTTCATCGGTAAAGCTATCTTTATTACTCAGTCGTTTGAGTAAACGTTCTACAATCCAGCTTCGAATACTTCTCATTTTAATTTCCCCCTTGTCATTAGCATTTTTTATGTACAGTGACTAACATACCTCCAAAAATAATTAGAATAGTACCATCTTTATAAAGTTTTTTAAGGAGAAAATAAATATCCACAGGCTTCATCTATTGGTTGCTCTATACATATACTAGCAGTAATCATTTTACTTTGTACAAATTTTCACTGGCGTTGTATTAAAGTTCCACACGGACACCCTAGCGTTAGGCTAACTGTTCCTTCTGCCTTCACAGCTTGGGACCGGCGCCCCATAGATTACACCCATGCCAGGCGCATTAGAAAATTGGACTTATCGCCAAGCCTTTATGGCGAGAACTAAAGTTGCACCTATGACAGTCAAGAAAGGATTTATACTTTCTAATCTGCCTCAAAAGAGAGAGAATGCTTTTACACAATATCCATCTTTCTCTCGTTTCTTCTGGCGGAATTTTTCCAAGAACCTATTCATAATTATTTGTTTTATCCATTATCGTACCATCAAAATGCCGTCAAAGAATTTGACGAAGCTTGTTACACCCGCCGATGTTTTTAGATAGTTCCTATTTTTGATACGAAAATTTAAAGATATGCTTTTAGAAGGTCGGATGTCGAATTTTTTATCAGAGCTGGATTATCAATCTGAAGAAGATTTGGTATTTGATTCTAGATGATGAGAATAAACGTGAAAAAGAAATATTTAATCAAAGAATCCACATAGGTTTATTGTAGTTAAGAGCTTAATGATCAAGGAAATAAATCGTGATCACATTTAATCCAACGCTTTGGTATTTACCAAAAAATCATAAGCTAAAAACTAATGATTTTTGCTGCGATCAATACAATGAGTATTAAAGCGATAATAAACAGAATCCAATAACCTTTATAGAAGAACCATTCTCTTCCTTACCACCGATTTGGAAAAATTCAGTTCCATTACCCAGATTAGTCAAAGTACTAAAATACCTTTTGATAACGTATAACCATGGGAATTTTTAGAACATATATTTATATAATAGAATAGAATACTCCAGTTAATTTGTTTTTCAGGCCAAATGAACTGGAGTAAGTCGGTTTATATATAGAAAGTTAAAACAAAAGCTTAATCGCATTATTTTGCTTTTACTTGATTAGTTTTCTTTAATAAATATAGGAGATATGGAGCTCCAATTAAGGAAATAATCATTCCAGCAGGTACTTCTTTTGGAGCCAAAATAAACCTACCAAAAAAATCAGCGCTGATTAACAGAATTCCACCAATGAAAATGGTTGCAGGCAAAAGGCGTACCATCTTGGGACCAACCATTTGTCGAGCAATGTGTGGAGCTAATAAACCAATAAAACCAATTGCTCCTACAATTGCAACGCTAATAGAGGATAAAGTAACTGCTAACAAAATCATTCCTAAGCGCATTTTAGAAGCATTCACTCCTAGCCCAATAGATACTTCATCACCAAACGATAATATATCAAATGTATGTAAATAATATACAATGATTGGAAACAAAATCGCAATTGGAAGAAGTGATAAGATTAAATCTGACCAACTTGTCCCATATGTGCTTCCAGCTAACCAAGCTAAAGCTTGACCTGCATATGTATTGGAACGCACAATTAATATTTGAATAATGGCAGAACCAACTGCGGAAAATGCAACACCCATTAAAACTAAGATTATGGGTTGATATCCACTTTTCGCACTAAAAAAAAGTACAATTCCCATTGTAACAAAACCACCAACTAGAGCTCCAATTGGGACAAAGATATGTGGTGCTTGAGGAATTGCTAAAATGGCAATCATTGCACATACACTTGCTCCAGATGTTACACCTAGTACGGATGCATCTGCTAAGGGATTACGCAATACAGTTTGCATGAGTAATCCACTTACTCCCATCATCATTCCGATTAAAATTGCTACAAAAGTTCTTGGAACACGAAAGTCCCATACAAAACGATTATGCATTAACTCTTGTGGTAATTCTATTAATGAAGTAAAACTGGTCCCTCCAAAGCTTAAACTTAAAACGGTAAGTGCGAAAACAATGGCAATAACAGATAGAATAAAACGAGATAGTTTTTGAATTCGCACTTCACCATCTATCACTCCTGCAGTTGTTTTGGTTGTTCTCCCCATTTTAAAAGCTAGGTAAACTAACCATGGTCCTCCGATAATCGCTGTCATTGCACCTACAGGAAGTTCAGATTTTAGTGATACAAATCGCACTAAAATATCAGCGCCTATTAATAATGCGGCTCCTGTTATAAAATTTGCTATAATCATAGAACGATGCAGATGGAAACCCATTAATCTCACCAAATGCGGAGCAATTATACCTATAAATCCGATGGGTCCAACTACAGTGACTGTTACGGAAGCTAATGTTATCGCTATTGTCCAACCTAAGATTTTACTAATGATTACATTTTGACCTAGACCAATTGCAGTTTCTTCCCCAAGTAATAATAAGTCAAATCTTCTTCCTAAAACAATTGCAATAATGATTGTGGTAATAATCCATGGCCAAGCAAACTGTACTCCACTCCAATCAAGCTGCAGTAGTGTACCAGAGCCCCAGAGAAACAATCCAGATGTCTCGTTTTCAAACAAAAGTTGTAGCGCAGCAGTGAATGATGAGAATAACATTGTAATGATCAAGCCAGTTAATGCAATTCTCACTGGATCAAGAGATTTACCTACTAGAAACGTAACAGTTAATGCTGCAATAATTCCACCTATCATTGTTAATGCAATAGGATAAGAACCAGCGATTGATGGAAAAAATATAGTACAAAAAACAACGAAGAAATAAGCACCTGCATGAATCCCTAAAGTACTCGCACTTGCTAAAGGGTTTTTTGTCATTGATTGTAAAAGCATTCCAGCAATGGCTAATGCAGCACCTGCAAGACAACCAATCACAAAACGAGGTAATCTTGTGTGCAAAAAGAAATTCATTTGCTGTTCATCTTCCCATACAGTTGTCCAAAAAGAAAAAATGCCATCCGATGCTTGACCTTGGCTTAAATGAACAAATCCTAAAACGACAAAAAGCAGTATATAACTAAGTAACTGGAAGCTTTTCTTCATAATGTCACTTCTCTATCACATTTGTCACATGATTAATCAGAGTCTCCATCGAATAAATACTTCCAAATGTCCATACTCCACCACCGATGCCATAGATATCATTATTTTTAACAAATTGAAGTCCATTCCATGCTACATTATCTTTTAAATTGTCAAATAGCGGATCGTCTTCTTGTACCGTATGAATGAATAGGGCATCTTGATATTTCACTAACCCTTCTACATTTGATTCAATAAAGCCTGAAGTAGCCTGTGGATCATCCAAAACTTTATTTTTTAGTCCAATTTTTTCTAACACGTGACTAACAGCTGAATTTGTAGTAAATATACGGAATGTAGGTGCTTGGTTCACCGAGTATGCCTGTGTGAATACAAATTCATTTGAATTTAAATCTAATTGTTCAATGTTATCTTTTGTTTCATTTAGTTTATTTTCAAAATTACTGATTTCAGTTTCTACGTCATCTCCTTTACCGACAATCCTTGCTGTATCTCTTAACGTTTTTAATGTGTATGCATATTGGTCTTCAACTGCAGATGGATCTAAATTATCATATAAAACAACTGGAGCAATCTTTTCTAATTCAGATAAGATTTCTTCTTGATATTTCATACCAATAATAACATCTGGTTGAAGTTTTGCAATTACTTCAATATTTGGTTCTACTCGATTACCAACATCTGCAACTGTATTATCTAATTTGGCATCAATTTTTACCCACTTTTCAAACCCTTCAATATCTGCTATGCCTACTGGTTGTACGCCGGAAATTAACAATTCTTCAACGATACTCCATTCTAATGCAACCACCTTTTCCTTTGGTTTATCAAATGAACTTGTTCCGATAACACCTTCTAATTCAATTTGCGTTTTTGCATTTTCATTGTCATTAGATTTTTCTGATGATTCATCATTTTTTTCCATACATCCAGTTAATCCAACTAGTAAAACAAGTGATAATGCGATTACTTTTTTCATTATGTCAATTCTCCTTATATGAATTGTCTACTTAATTAAGTTGAAATACAAAAAACATACGTCCCAATAAATAACTTGGGACGTAATGAAAAACGATATTCTTCCCTAAGCTTATTTAAATGATGACAGTACTTGATCAAGCAAGGTCTCCATTGATTGTACACTTCCAAATGTCCAAACTCCTCCACCAACATCATACATCTCGTTATTCTTCACAAAATATAATCCATTCCAAGCTTCGTTGTTTTTTAAATTGTCAAATAATGGATCATCTTCTTGGACTGTATGAATTAGCATTGCTTCTTGGTAATTTACTAATCCTTCAACGTTTGTTTCAATAAATCCTGAAGAAGAGTCTGGATCGTCTACAACTTTATTCGTTAATCCGATATTCTCTAACACGTGGCTAACAATTGAATTTGTTGTAAAAATACGGAATGTGGGTGCTTGATTCACAGAATATGCTTGTGTAAATATGAAATCTTTTGTTTCTAAGTTCAATTCTTCTAATTGCTTATTTGCTTCTTTAAATTTAGTTTCTAATGATTGAATTGCTGTTTCAACAGCCTCTTCTTTACCAACCAGTTTTCCAGTTTCCCTTAGTGTTTGAAGCGCATGGTCATACTGATTGCTAATTGCATCATCGCTCAAATTATCATACATTACAACTGGCGCAATCTTTTCTAATTCACTTTTAATCGCTTCATGGCGTCCTTTAATAGCAAGGATTACATCTGGTTTCAATTTTCCAATTTCCTCCATATTCGGCTCTAATCGATCACCTACATCAACTACAGAATCATCTAATTCCGCTTCAATTGTAACCCATTTATTGAAGTTTTCAATATCTGCAACACCTACAGGTTGTACACCTGCAATTAGCAATTCCTCCACTAAACTCCATTCTAAAGCAACCACTCTCTCTTGTGGTCCATCAAATGTTTTCACACCATCTGCATCTTGAATTTCAATTTTTTGTGAAGTTGAAGTTTCATTCTCTTTACTGTTGTTTTCTTTTGAATTTTCCTTCTTCTCCATGCATCCTACTAATAGAATTAATGCAGCTAATATTACAATCCAAAACTTTTTCATTTTTTTCTCTCATCCTATCACTAAATGATTATATAATTCTTTATTTTTATCTTTTAATAAATCGTTGTGTGAAGAAACCATAGCCATTTGATCAGCTTCTGGTTCAATAAACTGCTTTGCTTGATTTACAGCGTGAACCGCGTCTTGGAAAGCTCCCGCTATGAGATGAAGCTTCCCTTCATAATTTAAACTATCTCCTGCTGCAAAAATACCAGGTTCAGAAGTCACACCAAATGGATTTCCTCTTAAACCGTACTTTTCGTGAAGTTTTAAATGTACTTTTGATTGTTCAAATAATGTATTGTCTTTATCATATCCATGATTAATAATCACTTCATCTACATGAATGAATTGTTTTTTTCCTGTTTCAACATGTTCTAAAACTACTTTTTCAATACATGTTACACCTTCAAAACCAACAATATTTGTATAGTAAATGATATCAGCAGAACTGTTTTTTAATTTTGAAATTTCTGCTTCGTGCCCAATAAATTCACCTTTTCTATACGTTACAATAACCTTTTTAGCAATTGGCTCAAGAGTATTTGCCCAATCTACGGCTGAATGACCTCCACCAGAAATAAGTACTGTTTTATTTTTAAAATTCTTTAGGGAATCCACCATATAATGAAGATTTGTGTGAATATATTTTTCTTCATCTTTCAAACCGATTTTTTTAGGTGCTAATATACCACTACCTACTGCCAAAATAAGTGTTTTAGAAAAATGATTTTCACCATCATTTGTTTGAAGAAGGAAAAGCCCGTCTGTTAATTTTTCAATATTTATGACTTTCCTTCTTAAAATAACAGTTGGCTCAAAAGTTGTAGCTTGTTCTGCTAGCTGTTCCATTAATTTTTCCCCTAAAACTGGTGTCAATCCACCGACATCCCAAATCATTTTTTCTGGATATGCGTGTATTTTCCCACCTAACGTATTTTGATTATCTATAATCTTGGTCTTCATTTCTCGAAGTCCACTATAAAAACTTGAGAATAAACCAGCTGGTCCAGCACCAACAATTGTAACATCATATATTTCGCTCATTGTGTATTCTCCTTAGCTTTTCCATAAGATAAACAAATCGGATGGTTACTGAACGGGCAAGTTGTCAGTAAAGGCTCTATTTGAAATATCTTCTGTAAATTTGGTTGAGTCATCACTTCCGTTGGATGACCAGAAGTAATGATGTTCCCATCTCGCATTGCAATTAAATAATGAGAAAACCGTGAAGCATGATTTAAATCATGTAATACCATAATAATAGTTTTATGATGTTTTTGATTTAAATCTTCTAACAATTGTAATACATCTAATTGATGTGACATATCTAAATATGTAGTTGGCTCATCTAAAATAATGACTTCTGTATCTTGGGCTAAAGCCATTGCTATCCATACTCTTTGTCTCTGTCCTCCAGATAAAGCTTCTATTGATCGGTCTTGAAAGGCTGATAATAGAGTTGCCTCAATTGCCCAGTCAATTGCTTCCAAATCTTCTTTTTTTAATCTTCCAAATCTCGATTGATGTGGGAACCTTCCGTAAGTAATCAGTTCCCTCACTGTCAATCCAGCAGGTGCTTCCGCTGTCTGTGGAAGAATTGCCATTTTGCTTGCAATTTCTCTAGAACTGGTTTCGTGTAATATCTTTTTATCTAAATAAACAACGCCCTTTTTCGTTTTTAAAATACGAGCTATTGTTTTTAATAATGTTGATTTTCCACATCCATTTGGTCCTACGATAGTTGTTATTTTTTCTTTTCGTATTTGGACGCTTAATCCGTTAATGACGATTTGATTATCATATCCAACCTGTATATCTTTTACTACAATCATTATCACACCTCCTGAGATTGATAATCGTTATCAATTATACGATAACAGCAACAAGCGATATTTTCAACGTTTATTATTAATTATTTGTGAACTTTTCTACATAATTTATCTTTAAATGTAATAATGAAAAAATAAACTAGGTTCAATTCAATGTTGATAGTCTTATGTAGATTACTTAATCTTTATCAGATAAAATTTGGAGCACAGAATTTTAGGACGATACATTTGATGTAAAGGGAATCATCATTCCTGATGGGAAGTGAACTAAATGAAAAGCAAGATGGTAGTATCGACACACTGAGATAGATATATTAGTAGATATTTGGTATAAATAATTTCTTTAAAAGCACCTTTTTTATTGTTGAAATATATTGGAAATCTCAAATCAAGAAGATGAAAGAAAAATATACTCCAATGTCAGAAACATATGTAATAACTATTGATTCAAAAATTATAGGTTTATTTCAATGCTAGATAATTATTTAGAAGCACTTTTTATTAATATACTTAAGTTTCGCACCTTGATAATTCAATAAAAAAAGCCTCTTTAAAAGAGGAAAATGTAAAAGAAATCGAAAACGTATTTCAATTACATGGCGCAACATATCCCTGTTCCATAATTCTCCTGTTGTTTCATGTCCGTACATATTATTAGTCATAGCAGATTTCTCCTTTTAAGTGATTCCCCTTGGTTAGAAGATGTTTATATTTCCTCGTTATTAACCAACCATCAGATGGGTCAACCATTCCCATCACCTCCTTTCAATCACCCGCGGTAAAAATCCTTAAAGCCTTATAACCTTACCTAATTAAAAAATATTAGCATACAATCACCAAATAAATAAAAAAACACCCCTCTAAAGAAGGATGTTCAGCGTATGAAAATAAAGTGAATAAACCACCTTAAGTCGATGGTTCATGTTGACCCATTGGAGTCTCTCGACATTTCTGGCAGCAGCGTGCCTCCACATAGGAGCCTCACCTAGTGAAAACTCCATATGAGATTATCTTTACTAGTGTAGTAGTCATATCTAATTAGTGTATCTTTCTTCTAGGATGATCATGGAAGATATTATGATCCCAGTTAAACCAACATTTTGAAATTTGCCAAAATAACCATAAGCTAAAAACTAATGATATTGGCAGCAATTAATACAACCAGTACTAAAGCAATAATAAATTGAATCCAATAACTTTTTGTAGAAGGGCCGCTCTCCTTTCTTACCACCGATTTGGAAAGAATTAGTTCCATTATCCAGATAAGCCATAGTGCTAAAATACCTTTAATAACATACAACCATGGGAACTTGAGCATAATTAACATTCCCAGCCCAGAAATAATCATGATTACATAAAACAGACGTAATATCATTTGAGTTATTTTTTTACCCTTAGGTTTTCCCATTTTCAATAAGATAAATGAAATGAAAAAAAGCAAGATAGTGATTTCCCACAAACCTGAATGTGATTGAAATAGCATATTAAACATCTTTATCATCCTCCTCAATGTACTTATAACTATTTAAAATTAGTTTTTGCAATATATACAACCTGCTTTAATAAGCATCATGCCATAAACAAAACATATCAATAACGATAATCATTCTCAATAAAAGAAAATACTATGTGAAATACCTCTTGCACTGATTATTTAAATTAATAAGCTTGCCAGATTTAAATTCTACCTTATCAAACTAGCAATATCCTATATCAAAAATGTAACTAATACAGGTGATATGATCCCTTAAAAAGTAGTAACTTAGCTTTTCGGGTTTTAATCGAAATGCATACTACTAATATGTCAATTGCATGATTAAAGATGTGTGATGTTAACCATTGGGGGAGCTAATACGGAATTAGAGTATCCATCGTCTCCCTTAAGCTCCAGCACCTCTACAATACGTTCCTGCGGATCAATTCCAAATGGCTTACATTGTTCCCGATCATAAATCCATTCCGGAATGCTGCGAAGCACTTGCCACTGTTTGGATTCAGCCAACAATTGAAAATTCTGAACCAAACAACTTATCGCTGCGAAATCCTCTTCCCGCTTGTGAAAATCAGCTTCTTCTTTTGCAACAACTAAAAGGAACGGCACCGAAATATCCCTATTTAACGTTTGAAGTTTCCCTTTTGTCTTACCGTTTGTTACATATATAAAGCGCCATGGTTGTCGTAGTCCGTGGTTCGGTGCCCAGATGGCTTGATTCAGCATGTCAAGAACACTTTGTGAAGTAACCTGAAGTGTATCTGAATGTTTCCAATCATTCTCACCAATTACAGTCCACTTCTGTTCTGCCGGTATTCTTCTCCTTCTTCCTCTTGGCATTTTATCAAAGTATCCTATATTTAAAATTCCTGCAAACCTTTCTCCTTCTTGCAAACCAATTTCCTTAAAAAATGATTTACCTTGAATGATTGGATCCGTATACCACAACATCCCCAAACCTTGTTCCCAACCTAACAGTTGAAAATTTTGCATGATACTACATACTGAAGCGTAATTTTCATCACTTTGCCGCTGATTTTCGGCGGATTCTGCAATGAAAACCAAGTGAACAGGAGTTTCTGCTACTTTTTTCGTTAAAAAATCAATCATTTTATTGAGTACGAGTTTTCCAAGTTTGCTTTCCTTCAATTTAGCTGTAATGCTCACAGCTAGTCGTTGACGTGATTCATACGTGCCATAGTAAATACAACGCCACTGTGGTGTTCCCTCAGTTACATATAAACTAGCTGCCTTATACAGTAAAGAAACGATTAGTTCTTGTTCTACCGGAGTTCCATTGTATTTCCTGATGGATCTGCGTTCTATTATCGTCTTGGATAAATTCAATATAATCCCTCCAATTCTTTAGCAGATTAGTCTAGTTCTTGAAGTTAAACATATTTTCGGGTGTAATTATAGAATTGGTTCAATCTCATAATACCCATTAATTAAAGCAAAGAGTGATTTAGAAGGCGTTAAAAATTATAACCCAAACTCATCTTTAAAATAGTCATCATGAACTCGCATCTCCTGTTTTTTTGTCAGTGATTTCTCCAAAGCGAGCACAACCATCGCCAATACAACAGTAATGGCTGCAAGAATGAAAGCATTGCTGTATGAAGGATCAGCAGACCCGTTTAATATATTCCATTGCTTGCTGTTGAGTTCAAGAAAACGACTAAACAATGCAGAGCCAAATGCAGCGCCTAAAAAAATCATAAAGGTGAATAATCCTGTACCAGTACCAGTTTCATTGGACGGCAATACTTCCGATATGCGGTTTGTGAGAGCCGATTGGTTCGCAGTGAAGGCCAAGCATACAAAAATCAGTAACACTGAAATCCAAATAGGAGAGGCTCCGACGATTGTGGATAGAGCCAGAAAGGCAATGGCCATGATTGTAAAACTAAATTGATTCATGAACCGATTTCCGCGATTGGCAATTATTATTCCAATCTGTGACCCTAATATGATTGGCATCAATCCACCTGGAAACAAAACAAGACCAATTAAACTGGTTGACATCTCATTCACTTTTGAAAGCATTAAAGGAATAATGAAAATCATCGCCATATAAGCTATAGAGTTTAATAAACCCATGAAAAGAACTAGACTAAATGGGATGTTTTTCAAAATATCAATTTTAATAAACGGTTCGTTAGCATTCTGAGCTTGCCAAACGAAAAGGACAAAAAAGATCACTGCAATTATAAATAACCAAGCTGTCACATTAATTCCCATCAGCAACGACGTAATGGCCAGCATGAATAAAATGGCTCCCACCATATCAAAACGACTGCCAGTCTTAACTTCCTCTTCTTTCGGTGCATATTTAAGATAAAACGGAAGAGTAATTATACTTAAAAACGATATCAAAAATAAACTCCTCCACCCGAATGAATCGGTTAAAAACCCGCCCATTATCGGACCAATTGCACTACCAAGCGCAACCATGGAAAACACCATACCAAGCGCATAACCACGTTGTTTTTCAGGAAAATATCGTGCGGCAGCTACAAGACTTAACGTGGGAAGAGTACCTCCCCCAATTCCTTGAAGGATACGAGCTATGATAATGACTGAATAGTTTGGGCTCATGAATCCAATTAAGGAACCCACCATAAACATAGCCATTCCAATAACAAACAATCGACGGACGGGAAACCTATCGGATAATTTTCCAATGGCAACAGCTGCAATACCGTTGAATAAGCTGAAAATGGCTGTTATCCAACTTACTTCGGAAGGCGTTAAAATAAATACCTTCCTGAATTCCGGAATCGCTACATTCATCATTGTTACGTTCATTGCATTAAACAACACCATATAACACATGGAATAAAGTAATAACTTTTGTTTTCTTGTCATTTTAAAACTCCCACATCTACCTTTTTTTAATGATTCTTTTTTTTCGGATATACGATATGGATTAGGCCTTTTAAAGGTAATATATCCATCATTGAGGATTATTTTATAAATCGTTATCCTATCCTTATTCTGTTCAATATAAAACCCCCATTCGTTTAGGTTATGAATATAATTTTTCTACGAGGAAAACTTTATGGATTAGGGAAACATAAAAGCATGGAAAGATACTAATATAAATCAATTTCAAGTATTGACATGTTATCTACTAGCTCATTGACGAAAAAATATCTTGATTTTGAATGTACACCGAATAAAAAACTTATGTTCGAGTTTCAGGTTATTTGAAGCACTCAACAATCCACTTGTCAAAGGCTTTTTTTCAGCGTCAATTTAAAGTTTTGCGATTTCCACGTTGCCACATTTATTATTGTTAACATATAAATAAATTTGAGTACAATAATATATTGAATTTTCCTCTTATATCCATATTTTTTTGTTTACAAGTAAACTATATAATATATAAATAAAGTTTGTCAATTTTTTTGGTGTCATATTAAAGTATGAGCAAAGTTAGCAAAATGACTGACAAAATGAGTATAATTATGAATGTAGACCATGAAGTAAACTATAATATTCAAAGATTGATTGTCTATAAAGAATATGATATGTTAGTTTACAAGTAAACAATATCCGAAATAGGAAGTACTTTGTAGCTGAAAAGGTTTAACAACAGTTCGTGATGGGTGACTCGGCTTAGGATGGAGCCTATTATTTAGATTGCCCTGTTCTATATCCAGATTAGATATTCTACCCCCTTAAATTGCACTCAACTTTAATTTTAGGTTTATTACAGTAGTAGTCAGTATAAAATGAAATTTTTACAGAAAAGGGATGATAAGTATAATGAATCCAACAGAGGGACTTAAGCGATTGCTATACGAACACTTCCTCCATTTTACGCATTTATTTGAACAAATTTTCGTTAATGAGATTGATGAGTTTGTTCATCTTGCACAAATGCAAGGAATTACCTCATGGCCAAACAATATGACGAGTGTTCACGTCATTGATTGCATCGGCAACAACGAGCCAATAAACAACAGGTCTATTGCGGAAAAAATGAATTTGTCCAAGGCAAGTATTTCAAAAATTAGCTCCAATCTGATTAAGGATGGCTATATAAAACGAAGCCAGATGAACGATAACAAAAAAGAAGTATATTTCTCCCTTTCTCCTAGAGGTAGACAAATCTATGAGGTGCACACCATGATGCATGAAAAGATAGAGCATAGATTTATTAATGTATTTGATTCATTTTCGGAATCAGAGCTACAGGCAATACTAAAATTCTTTCAAACAATGATTGATCAAAGAGACAACATTATCAAAGGGGACGAGAGGGATTGATGGGGTTACAACTCTAAACGTAGTCAAAAACGGAAGGTTCAATATCCTGTGGGGAACTATGACTATGTTCTTTTGTGTGTTTAGACCACTGAGTAAATGCAAAGTAAAAATGATGTAGGATACCTTTCCCCCAATTAGAGTATGTTTAGCTTAAATTATTAAATAAAAAATAAAACTGTGTCCAGAAATTGTGATTTTAAATTTTATTTATGTATTTACCTATGTTAACTGGTCACCGTTTAAAGCAGCATTTAATTCAGTCGGTCGATTAACCCATTTCAATGATGCGTTAATCGATCGCTTCTTTTTAGCTCAATTATTTTCAATAAGGAGAGCCCACCTAGAAAAACAAGTATAGGATTCTTACATAAGCCCTCCTATTCAGAAGATTTGTAACTTTATTCTTTATCATATTTACTTCGGTATTCAAGAGGACTAATTTTATACATTTCTTTAAAAGCGGCTCCAAATTTACTCTGGCTTTTATAACCTATTGTCGAAGCAATTTCCCCAATGCTTTCTTGAGTCTGAAGTAACATAGAAGCCGCTTTCCTAATCCGATACTCTTTCATATATGCCCCGATGGAAACCCCGTATACACCTTTAAAAGTTGCCTTTAAGGCAGTAGGACTGATACAATATTGTCTCGCTAGTTCATCAATCGTAAACCTCTGTTCAAATTGTTCCGTTATCTTCTTTTTAATCTGTTTAATAATTTCAACTTGTTGCTGGGCATAAAATTTCTTCTGTTGCTCTTTAGTTGTATCAAAATAATGAAGGTATATCAAAATTTCCAGAACTTTCAGCCGGTAATAAGTTTCTCTAGCCTCAACAGGAATCGAATACATACCACTGAAAATATGTTGAATACCTTTCTTCGCCTGTATAAAAAAACATTCATCGTTTGAAAAATAACGGTTAACAAGATCTGGAATATCAATTGGAATATCAGGGATATATTCTGATAGTTTATCTGTAAACTTATCTAAATCTATCGTAATGTTTATACCTTTGTAGTACCCTAATGGAAATTCAATACGGTCACTATGGTTGCTCATCATATTCATGAACAAATCACCTTCTCCTATATATTGCAAGCATCCATCCTTCATTTTACATTCAGCCCGCCCTTTAAAGCAGTGATTCAATTCCAAAATGTTGAGGTTTGGATGGAGCGTTGGCATATAGTGGTTCGCCTGAAAGTTAAAGATGATCACCTCAACACCAGGAAGTACAGAATAGACAGATGCTGTACCTTGCCCCTCATTTGGATTCAGGCGATAAACAACATGGTGATTATTTCGCACTAAGTTCATGCTTTTATTAATATGTGAAAGATAGAATCCCTTCATATTATCCTTCCTCCCTTGATACGGATACCGATTTTTCCTCTTATATAGACTTCTAGCTCCAATCAGATGAAGCAATGATTACCTTCTGTATGAATGAAATTTGTTCCAATCAGCCAAACTTTTAGTCCGATCGGTCTCACTTTCCAGATTTTATTGAAAATGACATACAGAGGCAATATACTTGAAATGAAGTAAAATCAAATGATCATTTGATTGTATGATAGTTTGATTATATAGATAATAATAGAAAGGAGCAATCGTTTTATGAAAAAGACCTATAAGTTACATGATGTGGATTGTGGAAGTTGCGCAGCAAAGATCGAACATGGCATTCGTAAGCTGGATGATGTTACCGATGTGAAGGTAAATTTTATGGCTCAACGAATGATTCTTGAGGCTCCGGATGATAAATTCGATGCCGTACTTAAACAAAGTAAGAAGATTATAAAAAGAATTGATCCAGATGCATCGCTAGAGGCTTAACCTAATAGATACATTTTTACGTCGAACCGGTTCATAACGAATAGGCAAAATTAGCCACATGTAAATTTATTATTTGAGTCAGTAGTGGTTGTGGTGTTACAGCCGTTGCTGACTCGAATATGAGGAGGATACAAACATGTCAAAGAAAGAACAAAAACGCTTACTACGTATCCTTATTGCAGCTGTAGGATTTGTAGTAACGTTCTTTTTAAAGTTAGATGGATTTGCTGAATTCCTGATGTATCTTGTCCCGTATCTCATCGTTGGAGGAGACATCCTGTGGAAAGCAGCAAGAAACATTACACGAGGACAAGTCTTCGACGAGAATTTCCTAATGTCAGTAGCCACGATTGGCGCTTTCTGCCTTGGAGTGTATTCGGAAGGTATTGCTGTTATGCTCTTTTTTCAAGTTGGTGAGCTGTTTCAATCCTATGCCGTTTCAAAGTCTCGCAAGTCCATATCCGAACTGATGGATATCCGTCCCGACTATGCCAATGTGATAAGAAATGGTGAATTGCTACAGGTTGATCCAGAAGAAGTACAAATTAATGAAATTGTTGTGGTAAGGCCTGGCGAACGAATCCCTCTCGATGGAATAGTTACTGACGGCTTCTCTGCAATTGATACCTCGGCTCTAACAGGTGAATCCGTACCAAGAGAGGTACAGGCAGGAGAAGATGTGATTAGCGGTTGTGTCAACCAAACCGGTAAATTAACCATTCAAGTGAATAAAGAATACGGTCAATCTACGGTAGCGAAGATCTTAGAATTAGTTGAAAATTCATCAGATAAAAAGAGTAAAAGTGAAAACTTTATTACTAAATTTTCCCGATACTATACACCATTTGTTGTTTTAGCTGCGGTCATTTTAGCCATTGTCCCACCTCTCATCATGGGTCAACCATTTGTTATGTGGGTTGAAAGAGCACTGATTTTTCTAGTTATTTCTTGTCCTTGTGCTTTGGTTATCTCGGTACCGCTCAGCTTCTTTGGAGGAATCGGTGGGGCATCCAAATCTGGTGTTTTAGTGAAAGGAAGCAACTATCTAGAAGCTTTGGCCAACACAGAGATGGTCGTGTTTGATAAAACTGGTACGCTAACCAAAGGGAGCTTTATGATCAGTGAGATAAATTCTGATAAAATGCCTGATCATAAGTTGTTGGAATTGGCAGCATATGCGGAGGATTACTCTAATCATCCCATCGCACAGAGTATCAAGAAGGCATATGGAAGAAAAGTTGATTCCTCCCGTATTAAAGATATAGAAGAAATTGCAGGACATGGTGTGAAAGCCGTGATTGACGGCAGTGTTGTTTTGGCGGGCAACACTAAACTTATGAAACGTGAACGCATATCCTATCATGATAGGAGTCTTGTAGGTACTGTAGTTCATTTGGCTGTAAACAATGAGTACATGGGCTATATCCTTATTGAGGACGAAATTAAAAAGGACGCATCACATGCTATTACGGCTTTAAAATCGTTAGGAATCAGACAGACCGTCATGTTGACTGGTGACGCCGATGCAGTAGGGAAAAAGGTTGCCGATACGCTCAAGTTAGACAAAGCATATACGGAACTATTGCCTGCGGACAAGGTGGAACACATGGAAGAATTAATGCGACAAAAAAATGCAAAAGGGAAACGGGCCTTTGTTAGTGATAGTATCAATAACGCCCCAGTCCTTGAACGAGCTTATAAAGGAAAACTGGCGTTTGTCGGTGATGGCATCAATGATGCTCCGGTTCTTGCCCGAGCGGATATTGGAATTGCTATGGGTGGTATGGGTTCAGATGCCGCAATTGAAGCTGCAGATGTTGTAATCATGACTGATGAGCCATCCAAAATCGCTACAGTGATGAAGATTAGTAAAAAGACACTCCGTATCGCTAAACAAAACATTATTTTTGCATTGGGTGTCAAAGGAATTGTGCTTATTCTAGGAGCAATTGGCATGACAACGATGTGGGGAGCTGTATTTGCTGATGTTGGGGTATCTGTCATAGCAATTCTCAACGCAATAAGGGCACTCAACGTTAAAAAATTCAACATACCGATACAAGAAGCTCAAGAACAAGGGAAAGGAAGTCGCCAAGGGGCAGTGGCATAATGTTTTTGGGGGGTGTTAGCAGGAAGCTCTGTAAGTAATACTCCTCCCCCCTTTTATTGATTAATCTAAAGTCCTTTCAACGGACAACTCATTTTAAAAAAATCATCTACCATTTGATGAACCAGACGAGCTTTTTCGCTGTCAGCAAGTGAATAGTAAACTTCTTTTCCAACACGTCTGCTTTTGATTAATTCATGTAACTTTAACAATTTTAAGTGATGAGAAACGGATGCAGGACTCATGTCAAGAGCAGCTGAAATATTGTGTCCACACTCTTCGCAATGACAGAGTAACCAGAGAATTTGAAGACGCGAGCCATCACTTAGCTGTTGGAAAACAGCAGATCCATCCAGAAAAAATTGGACATCAGGCATGTGCTTCAAAACATAGCTTAAATTTTGATCGTGATCGTGAAGCATTTCCTTGTTTTTTATCGTCGCCACTCCTTTGATAAAACATTCATTTGATTAAACAATTATTATACTATAGTCTATGCATTACCTAGTGTCTTGTCAAGGGCATACTTTCGGACATTTAACTTTCGTTAAAGAATAAAGCTAATCTTTAATAATCAATCCGATCAAGGAAGCGTTAGCCTGGGATAAATAATCCGCTGTGATATCCTTGAACAAAGAGCAGATATCTAGTGGCTCCGGATGCAGTGTTTGCTCCAAGGAAGACATCTGGTCGTATGAAAGAAACATGACTGTCGAATAAAAAACATTCATTGAGCTATATATAGTTGAGAATGACATAGCACTTGTAACCGTTGGGAAAGTGGTGGGTACAGCAAATCAAAGGGGCGCTGGGGAGCGGACAACTGTATGAAGGGTAAATTGTTACTGCTCTCAATTCATTATATCCTTCTGTTAATACAACCAAACTAGAGAAATTCCCCTCTTCTGAAACATCAATTGTACTATCTCAACATTATTGTTTAGTATTTTTACCTTTAATCTTGATAAGCTGTTCCTTCTATCATAATTTCAGGTTCATTTGTAAAAGTGTTATTTTCGGGAGTTGTAAATTCAGCTTTTGAAATTTCATAACCAATCTGAGCACGTATCATATAAGTTCCAATCGATGGATTATTTAGCTCCCAGTCATTCGTTAATGTCCTGGAATAATTTCTTTCTGAAGGTATGCTTGTCCTGTCCAGACCTAATATAGGTGCATCTATCATACTTTAAGTTTGAACGTAAACTATGTAAAAGTCACCATCTACTCTAATGTCATGTTCAGATAAGTCTACTACCGCCCATTGTCCAGTAAGAGCGTTCGCACTAATTGGTCCAGCTAAAAGATTTCCGGGCAAGCCGTTCTCACCGGGAATAATATTAGAAGGTTCTAATATATAATTGCTTTTTTGAAATGGATAAATTTTCATGTCTTTTTCTATTACCAAATTCGATTAAACTGAACTAGTGAGAAAGTTCTCCTTCCCTTTTACTGCAACATCGTTAGAAATTACTATCAAACAATTAGTAAACAAATGAGCAACCACGAAAAAAATTTCCTCTTCTTCATCTTGCGCTTATTAAATTCTATCTTATTCCTCCTTCTTTTTTGTCCACTCTATCAGACAGGAGGAGAATTTGTTGTCGTATTTTAGTCAAAGAATAGATTAATAGTTAAATTGAGTAAAAGGAACTAGCACTATATATATACCTTTTAAAGCACTCCCTTATGAATTTATACGGTGATTCGGTCGCTATTTAAATGCATTGAAATCGATTTACTTCATCATTAGAAAAATTATTTTGTGTTTCATTTAAAATAGCCGATGTATTTCAAAGATAACTCTTTTAAAAACAAATCGATTATATATACACAGAAATCCCCCTGTATAATCTAGCGAATATAGCAACGAGCATACGAAAAGCAAGCATTCGTGCGAAATCGAAGTGTCATTTTTACCGGACTTTTTGAACATCCTCTATTAATAAATTTCCCCTATTATTGACGGAATGGTTTGTTCAGGTTGTATATATGAATTTCATAAATATATCCATGTTATAATGTAATCACTCTACCTCTATTTTTTATCTCAGTCAAAATTGCCTTTAAAAAATGACGATAAGAATGAATTTATTAAAAAAGAACTTAATCTAGATAAATTTAGAATGGACTCTTTACGAAATAAAAAAACAGGTATCCATGATTTAATAAATAAATTGGTGGAATTTATAAAAAGTATTCGTTCTACGGACCATGAATTAAAGTTGTTTTGAATGATAATGGTGTAAACTTTCACTTTATTTCAGATTGTGATTTTCAAATTATTTCAGATGCGTAAACTTCATAAAATGCGTTGCACGGCTTGATATGGAGAAGTAAGTATACTAGCCTGTTCGGCAAGCCAAGTCTTTAGACTGCTGTCTTCTTGGCTAGGAATGCATGCCCACGGAGGCTCCATGTCAAGCCACACCGGTATAAATAAACATTTAATATGGGTTATATTCATTAAAACTTTGTGAAAAAACTGGCTTAATTTGAGCAGAAAGTATCTTTACAGGAATGGAGATAAATATAATCGAAAAGCTGTTCATTGCTACATTTGAACACAAGTACAAGATGTCTGTTAAAAGAGCTAATCAATTAAAGGTGTGAAAAAAGTCATCCCTTTGGAAGGGTAAAATCCAAAGGGATGACTTTACTTTTTACAAGTTACAATGTAGCATGAATTAATTCTCGTCCAGTCCAATACTGAGCTCAATCCAGCACGATTGTTACGGTTACTAACAAAATACACGTAGAGGATTCGTCCTAATTTCATTTAATTGTTTTTCTTTCTTGTTTCTGTAAAATATATAAAAAAGACTGTTCCTAAACAGGATCAGGATACCAGTGATAAGCCAGTTAAATTGATTAGTTACTGTATTTAGCAACGAAGAAGTGGTAACTGCCGTGTTTTCAGTTGCTTGTGCCAACCCTTCTTTCTTGACACTTAATGAAGAGATGGGAGCACTTGTTGTACCTTGTGAAAGCAATAGCTAAACACCAATATTTGCGAGATTAACTGGTTATTACGCTTCAGCCATTTAAAGTTTTTTAACTTTTAACCATTTTCTTGCATTATCCGAAACTTCTTCAGCAATGGTTGGTAAAACCCGCTCGATTTTCCTTTTTTTGTCGCTGTTTTTGTTAAACCATTGATGCGAGGCGACATCGTTTTTGTCAGGTTTTTCATTAGACCTCTGATTAGTCTCTACTTTGGGATAGGAGACCACATTTCCCCCCATAAAAGTACTATAGTTGAGAATAGCTAGTAGAGCAGAATCATTTGGAATTGGCCAAGATGTATACGCTTCTCTCTTTTTCTCCTCTTTAGCATAGGTACCGCTGGTATAATCAATTTCACGAACTATAATTTCTTTAATGTTAATTTTAATACTGCCAAATCCTAAAGGTTTCGCTCTACCAATTTTATGTGCATGTTGCACAGATTGATTAATATCTAATACATTGCATAGCTGATCAAGCTCGTGTTCCGTAATCCGTTCAAAATAAACTGTAAAAGTAAACCTGCCACCTTTATCAATTGGCTGTATAATTGTCTCCATCTCCTCTTTACTTTTGGTCTTTAAAGGATATATTTGAGGTTCATGATGCCAGTAAAATTTTCTTCCACGCACCTTTAAATCACTAGCTTTTAATGGAATACGATTTCCCTTTACTTTTTTATAATCATAAGTCCAGTATAGGTCATTTCCTAATTTTTCAGTATAAAACTCAACCGTGCCTGGCTTCGGTTCACCTAAAGGGGGTAAAGTCATCTTGTCTAAAAATGATACACCTTCTTCAGCAATTCCATCACTAAAACGAAGGCGTGAAGCCTGTATTCCCTTCTCATTCACAAAACCAAATAAATGACAAGCTGGACATAGCTTATTTTTACATGTGCAAGGAGTATAATCACCTTGTTCTTTTAAAATATCCTGCAACTCATTTTGGAAAACTTCTTGTGAAAAAACAGCAGGCGATAAGTGACTAATCTTTCCTTTTTTATCCTGCGAATAATAAACAGGAAGTTTATTTTTAACCGTTGCTTTTTCTAATAATTCCTTGTTAATAGCATATGGTTTCTTAGTATTTTTCTTATTAATTTTGTTACCTCTTTCACGATTTTCATGATATAAAGCTATAACATCTCTTAATCGTTTTATTTCCAGCTTGGGTATCTCTACTAAATATTCTTTTTTTCGATTATTTTCAAACTTAACAAATACAGATTCATGATGCTTTTTCTTACCAAATGGTTCTGCTAAGTATACTATCCCTTTTTGATACCCTTCTTTATATGTAAGGGAATAGTTCTCTACAACGTATGGCCTATTTTTATCTTTGTTATATTTTTGTTGAGACTTTTTTATATAAATGGTTTGCCCAGTTTGAATATCGCTTCGTTTAATATATTTACCATGTTTGCCAACTTTATCGTATTGAAACGAAGTATTTAGCATTACCCTTTCACAGCTTTCTAGTTTCCAGCCTCTATCTGTTTTATACAACAATCCTGGTCGCTTCGGATCCATAGAGCGTCTGTGAAAAGCTTTCTTATTGATTTGTGATAAACAACCATTGTACGCTGCCTCAAAGACACTGCGAATCATTCCTCGTATTTCAGAGCCTGGAATAACTGGACGCTCATCATTTGGATAATGAAAAAACATTTCGTCATCTACCCCATCAGGAATAAAGGTAGGCGTCAAGGTTTCTAATGTACAGGTAATTTTACCTGTTAAGCACCCAACTTCACGGTTCTGTTTGTCACATTGTGCTGCCAGAGGCACAAAATTATATGGATTTACAAACCGTTCATTATTTTGATTCGTTGTCATTTTTTGCAGCCTCCTTCCAATTCACGTAGTTTACTAAACGTTCATCGACAATTTCATAAGCGAACGGTTGTTTCGTCGCTAAATCCCAATCCTGAAATTCAACATACTTGCGAAAAACAAGCCCGATTTCTTGCCCTTTTTTAAAGTTACCAGGAACAGCGATACTCGCTCCTCTTTTTTCTCGCAAACAGGACCAGCCAGCTTGTGTATCCGTAACTGTTCCCCAGAGTTTATGTGTTTCATCTATATAAATAATGTTCTTACCTGTTTTAATTTCATCTTTACGAGTACGCCAAACAAATCTATCTTTCATTCGAGTAATCTTTGTTTCCTCAGATTGATTAAAAATACGCACTTCTTGAATCAACTGTACATCTGGTTCAGCATCGATCAGCTTTATTTCATGATCTTGAACCTTTCCTAAGTAAACAGCATAATCCGTTACTAGATACAAATAGCTATGTTTAAAGTTTTTTATAAACCCCATTAGTTCTTCTTTATATAGAAAGCCTGAATATAGCAATGATCTCGTTTCTCCAGATTTCATTCCTATTTCCCCCCACAAATGTAATCAATAGCCGCCTTCGCAAATTCTGGCTTGTCAATAGTTTGAATAGGCTTTTCTATTAATTCAAAAATCCCTCGCCCTACTGACGTCTCTCCCCCTATTGCTAACAAACCCCCAGCTAAATCTTGAATGAGCCAATTCAATATGCCTTTAATTGCATCATCCGAAATGACAGATGATTTACGAACACCTTGTTTGCGCCAACGAATGATTAAACTGGTTTGCCCTTTGCATACAGACTCACCTGTAAATAACGTACCGTCAATGGTTGCACCTGAGAAGCGATCAATGGCATTACGTGTTCTTGTTAACGGAGCTGAATCCGTCACGACCGACTCTTCAAACTGTAGAATGGAAGGTGTGGCATGATTATCCCCATGCTTACAACCGAATAATTCCTCCACAATATCATGTTCCTGCTTCTTGCCCGTTACTTGTATAATGATATCTTCCAAGCGCTGGCGAAATGCCCCTGCCCATGTCGATCCTGGAATAACAGGTTGATTGTTAGCTCGTAGAAAAGTATAGTCTAAATCATCCATTGTTTTGTAATCACGAATTAAAAGCGTATATTTAATGGTTAAAGGCACTTCGATCTTTTCCAAAATCGTGTATTTAGATAGAGTATGCGTAATATCTTGTGCTCTTTCAAACTTATCCCTTGACCAGTCTAACCATTTTTGGACCTCCTTTGGACTCGTATATAAAAACTCTTTTTCCCGTACTTCAGTTATGGCCAGCTTCCCGTAACCACGATTTGTTCTCCCACCCAAGGTTAATTCCCCATTGGACATTGCACTTATAAGAGCATGCACCATTTGCTTATCCTTATCCGCCTTTGAACTGTTTCGTTCGATATATTCCAAATACATTGTGAAAGGGGTTCCCGTTTCAATAACTTCCACATCGAATTTCCCAGTTTTGTATGCAATTTTATCACTTAGTTTTACATGATCACGGGTCTTAATAACTCTTTGGCAATCCAATTGAAGATCGGATATAAAAATACGACTTTGCCTAAAATCACTCTCATCGGTATTTTTCGCTCCAAACAGAGAATGGATGGACTCTTCGCCAATGGCTTGCTGATCCGCTGTGCTGATTGATTCTAACCAATCCCGAAATGCTCCTGCAATGGCGGTTCCAGCGATAAAGGGGGTTCCATAAAAATCGCGTAACACATCCATATCTGTATGAATATTTTCACCTGAACCTGCTAACAATGGTGTGGCAAGCTCTCCTTTCAAACGGATATACGTACGCCGAACTATTTTATTTTTAACCATTTTTCCTCACCTCCAACTTAATTGCATGAAAAAAGTATTGAATAAAGGTCTGAGAATTTTCCTTCAATTTTTTATCCCCAAATTTTATAAGTTTATCAGGAAACTCCTTTGGTAATGTAAAATTTCCGTTTTGTAAACAATATTGCTCCAATTTATAAATTTGCGAGTTGCTATATTGTTCGAATAGCATCACCTGACTTTTTGCAAGCTCAAGTGCTTCTCTCTTTTCTTTCAACGTTGTTTTTGTAACTTCTATTTCTTTATGAATAGACTCAAGGATACTAGTCAACTGATCATCCAATTGAGAAACTTGCTTAGATGTATGCAAATTCATTTTAACCGTTTCACAATGCAAAATTCCTGGCAATTTCTCATTGCTTAATACGAGAACTTCACCGCAACCTTGGCTGTTTTCTTCTCCCCATTGTTTTCTTTCTAGCAACGACCAGTCTACTTCCTTATTTGTAGATACAACGAGTACTGTTCCAGCATCCAATGCTGGTCGCTCTTGTTTCGGTAAACGCCATTTTGCATGATAACCTGTTAAAATGGTTTGCTTCAGATATAGCTTGTCCACTTGTAAATCAGCGCCAACTTCCCTTTCGAATTGCTTTATTAATAAAGATGGATCTGCTATATAACGACCGTGTTCGTTTTGCAGAGTGAGCGGCGTTGCTAAATAAATAACGGCCTGTCGATCTCCTGTTTGCGCCTGCTCCATGTTAAATTTGGGCAATTGATCGATCATTTCCACTTTTGCAGCCCCATATTCTGCCGTCCGTGAACGCCCCAGATGAATGGTGTGATTCACTTCTTTCAACAAGGAAACGAGCATGTCAATATCTTGTTGTTCTCCTTTGAGCTCACCTACAAAGCTTTGTCCGGCACTTAAAGATGTATAGTAATAAAATTGACCCTCATCACCTTGCACAATAGCATTTGGGGTGTCATTTAAGGCCCGGCCATATTGACGATCAGCAGGTCTGGAATGGTGCATACGAAATTGTTGCTCTGGTTCGTGTAACCGTAGCTTATCTTCTTCTATATGTACGAATGCGCCGATTTTCCGTAACACAGCCTCTTCTGTTTTTTGATTTTCGAACATCGCTTTATCGGTATTTTTGATCCATTGAATATGGGCAGGACAAGGCATATATCGATGGTGATTCACTTCTGGATAGGCGTAGCCAAAAGACACACCCCCTCGTAAAAACAGGCGTGCAAACTCTGGATGCTTATGAGCATCTTGTCCCAGTTGATGTTTTTTAATATAAAGACTTGCAAAAACGCCTAATAGAGCGCTGCCTGGCACAAACTGAGTACAGCTATAATAAAGGCCCTTATTTCCTGCTAATAAAGCTGGCTGTTGCAAGGTAATTCGAAACGCTCGTTTGCCTGAATTTGTAATGGCCTGTACAGAAGCTGGTGCTGACTTTAGTTTACACTCAATTTCTCCCAAACCTCTTGTACGTCCGTAGCCAATACGGCGTAAACCTTTTACACATTGTTCTAATAACAGTTTATGATCAGCATTCTCTAAGTCGATGATGCTTTTAAAAACAAGCCCTTTATTAATGACTTGAATTGTACGCAAAGTACCCGTTTGTGCTTGTCCGTCTTCTGTTGCTGTTTTCGTGTAGAGCATTGTAAATAATGCTAATAAATCTGTTTCTCGATAGGATTTCAACTGTTCTAGGAAAGACTCATAATTAGAAATACAACATTTATTTTTTAGGGAAAACTCGTCATGATGAGAACATTGTTTATTGTCTATATCTTCTTTCCTAGCAAAATATTTTTCCGGTATCGCACAAAGCTTGGCATCATAGATCTTAAAACCGGATGCAAATTGTTGACCTGCCTGGCCAAACAATTGATTTACCGCTTTCTCGTTCGTACCCCCCCAATCGACTAATTCCTTGGCGACACCGCGCAATGCACCTTTAATACGTTTGGCCGGAATGATAGGTATGCCATTTTCATGTGTAATTTCATGATCGACGAGACCTGCTACACTGTCACCACTCCCAGGGCTTACATCACTTTTTAAATGGATGTACAGTTCAAATCTAATCATAAAGTCCACTCCTTATCTTTGCCAAAGTCGATTAACTGTAGCGCATCAAAAAGCATCCGTTCATCAGCATCAATGTTCTGATAACCTCGTGATTCCGCTTCATCTTTTACAAGCCGCACCGCAGTTCCTGCATCTTCTCTCGATCTATCCGCTTTTGCGATTTCATCGGCTTGTAAGTAGGCCTTATATAAAGCAATTAAACGGGAACGTGGCCAACGATTTTCTGCATGATTCAAGTCTTCGATCAAATTCCACAATGCTTTCAGTTCTTTAACATCGTATATTTTGTCTGTAAGATAGGGCTGACTTGCTCGCTTCTCTTCCATTTGCTTCACGTAACTTCCCCGCACCAAATAGAAATCAAAATAGGAGGAAGTCGTGCTTTTGTAGTTGCTATAGTAAGATTTCTTAGCATTTTGGCAGCATTGCTCTGCTATGTCGTAAGCAAGTTCAAACGGAAAGTGACTATGCACAAAAGCTACCCCTGCGCAAGCACGAATCTGACCCTCTTCCTTTTCCAATTGCTTTAAAAAAGCGAGTGTAAAAGGAATGGCTAAATCTCCTTGACAGATAAACGTAACATCATCGCCATCTAAAATAAGCGGGCGCATAGGAAATTTTTTGGACTGTTTATTAAAATGATTCACGGTTTCTTCAAATGTCTTTCTAAATACACCTGTAATTCGTAACGATAATTCGCGATGTTTTTTAAATACCTCTTCCATATCCAAATTTTTCCCTGCACCTTTTAATTCTCGTTTAAGCCAATCTCCCATACCATTGCCGTCTATATGTACAACACCAATATAGCTGTCCTCACCTTTGTTTTTCTTTAAATCTTCTGTCTCTGTGACAAAAGTATTGTTAAAATCTTTCAAATAACTTTTACCCTCTGTTGCTTTTCGTTTAAGCCATTGCTCAGTCGATAGAGGAGATTTGTCAATCTCATGTGTAATCGGATCGCCCTTAAATGGCTCTTGGGCAAATATCGGCAAGGTTTGATTGAGTTTGGTACGTATCTGCTCGGCTTTCGTTTTTGCAAGCTTAGGCATGAGTTCTTCGAAGTATAATTGTGCGTAATGTTTATTCGTTTCCAAAGTAAACGGAATAGCCTCTGTCGCCAGTGTTAAAGATGCACTTTCTTGCAGCACTTTAAGTGCGAATGCGCGGTTCGCTTGGGTGTACAGCTCCCAATCCCTATAAATAACTAGAGCATTTCCACCGCCAATATAAATAATTTCTGCTTGCAGGTTTTTGTCAGCAAAAATTCGAACGTCATTTGCCGTATTATTATTACTTTTCCATTCTGTCTCTACCTTGTATTTCTCAGCGCACTTTTTCAACACTTCAACAAAATACTCTTCAACCATTTTGCCCACAATATAAGAGCCACCCATATTCTCTTTCATGCGATTGGAAGCAAAGATATAGTCTTGAATACCTGTAATATCATAAATAGCGAGTAAATAATGATGATTAGACTTTTTCATTATATTAACCTCATCCTTTTTTTCTTGAATTTCCAAAGCTTCGTTAAACATCTGTGCATAGGATTCATGCGGAAAAAAGATCGGATTATTGATCACCATTAACAATTGATTTAATTGCATATTAAAAGTGAGCAATGGGTTTTTATTTGTCTTTTTATCCATAATTATGAGCCCTTTTAAAGTTCGTTCACTCGTAGATTTAGGCTGATAACTGCTTAATTCGTTGTAGCTTGCATTGTAGAGTTCTAAATGGTAATGATTAAGCTCTCGATACCAATTCGCCATATCCCTTTCATCAGTAACCAGAACTTGCAATTTGTTTTCTTTATCAGGATGTAAAATAAAATCAAAGCTTCTTGTGAAATCTGCCTTTTTATTTGTACTTAGGTTAGCTAGTGTACATAGAATAAGAATGGGACGTGTCGCCGTTTGTGTTTGCTCTTTATAATGAACCTTTGTATCTGACAATTCATGCTTAGTCCGTGTATAGGAGTTCAATACTGGCATCAGTTTATCAATTGTGCTCGCCCAAGCTGTCACATTGTCTGTGTCTACATTGTGACTTTTACTTTGTATAGCTACTGCAACTGCTTCAATCGGAATAAACTTCATATTGCCATAATTAAAAACATACGGTGTATATTGCTCATCATATATAGCAATATCGATTTCAGCAGAGACTTGACCAAAGGAATCGATTAAAAAGACACTTTGCGCCAGTTGAAATTTTTTCGGTACGATACTTGCAAACACATCCAACCAAATGAGTTCACGGCTTGTTCCAGAGGTCACGTGATGATTAGGTGTCTCGATTTGTAATTGATTGGAGATCGCCTCTGCTATAGTTTGATAATGTTCTTGAATCATCGTAAGTGTTTCACTCACTCATCTCTCCTCCCCTGTTAAATGCTCGAACATAGGATTGATGCGGGAAAAAAATCGGATTGTTAATCAGCATTAACAACTGGTTGAACTGAAACATTAATGAAAGTAACACATTATTTTTCCCTACGTTCAAATCCTTAAGCGTACGTTCGGTACTTTGAATACCCTTGCCCTTTAGATCTTTTAATTCTTCCTTATTCTCATAGCGATCTAAATTATAATGATTTAACGATTCATACCATGTATGTAATTCTGCATCTTCACAAGAAATATGTTTATGTATTTCTTCTTGCTCACCTTCTTTAAAACATACGGACAAAATAATATCAAATCCGGATGCTAAATCAGCTTTTTCTGCTGTGGTACAGAGAATCGTAATCGGTCTTGTTGATGTTTGGGTTTGCCCTGGGGAAAGTATATTTGTGTCTAATAGAGCTGTTTGAATGCGAACATAAGCGTTCATATCAGTCTTCAACTCTTGAATGGATTTCAACCAAGGTGTATATACTCCTAATGTTTCTGATTGCTTTTGCTGCGCTCGCCCCAATTGTTCCTGTTGATCGTTTTGTTTCTCTTCTAATTGTTTTCTTAGCATTTTATTCTCACAAAGCACGACTGCAAATACCGCTTCAATCGGAATATATTTGATGGTACCGTAGTTAAATATATATGGCGTATACTGTTCATCATAAACTGCTAAACTTACTTTTTCTGATACACCTTGATACGAGTCAATGATGTAAACATTTTTCTCCACGCTATATTTGGTTGGTATAATGCGCTTAAATACGGGCTGCCATATTTCTTCTGCGCTTGATGTATTACTGCTTTCATCGATCCAAAGTTCTGTTATTAACGTCCTTTCAAGATTTCGATAGTTTTCAACTAATTTTGTCATTACCTTACTGTTCATTTCTATCACCTCATAAGTAATCAATTGTGTAGTAGCCAAATCCATGTGTAGGATTACGACCAATATGAAGCAATTTTCCCGCTTCTAAAAGCGGTGTAAATGGGGTAATATTACCTTGATAACAAACTGATCCTGTAATCGTGTCCATTTCTAAACTCTGATTCTTTTGATTCATAGAAAACCGCTTGAATTTTGCTTGTTTCCAGCACTGATTGACCGCCCGAACTTTTCTTGCTTCTAATAACATATCCTCATCATCCCATTCCAAATTATACCCAGCATAAGCATGGGATAGGAGAGCAATTCTTCTTGTGACTGCACGAATGATATCTTCAAAGGTGGGGGCTGTAATTAACCGCTTACTTTTTTGTAAACGTAAGGGGTCAGGAAATTGCATAAATACAAAGGTCGTCTCTCGGTCATGACAGATTAGTTGTTTTGGTTTTGCATTTTTCAGCCACAACTTATTCTCACACCAAATCAGTTGATTTGTAGTGGAATCTATTATTTTTAATAATTTAAATGGAATCCGTGCTGCACCCCATCCTAAGTGTTCCATTTGTTGCAAGACTTGCACAATAAGGCTTGTTTCTTCACTAGCAACACCTAGTAAAGTCAGATCAAATTCACATATATCCCCCTTCTGCCATGTTGTTTTATCTTTCGTTAATACATGCAATACAAAAGGATTCACGGATCCAGCTGCATTTTTAGGCGACACAAAATAGTTTGCGTATTCACACGTTGTTGCTAGACTACAGTTATAACATTTTACATTAGGTGTAGAACAAACCATTTGGCGAAAGCTGTGCCCAATCAATCCCCTTACAGTTGAGCCAAGATAGGGTGGTAATAGACCGGCATCTTGTGCCACGAATGTTATACGCAAAGTAATCCATTTCATATATGGAAACATTTTCATCTTTCCTTCTGCATTTTTTAAGTTAATTTGTCACTTTATAGTAATCATACACGAGATCGCAAACTTTGCACAATTATAATTAATGTTTTACTCTTGTCTTATTCGAAATTTTCTTGTGAGGATTCCTACCTAGATCAATAGAGTCTTTGAAAAAGGTAATGTACAGATCATTTATTTAATGCAAATTGTATTTCATAGCAATGGTCACAGGCAAAAGGAATTGATACTGTAAACACTTATATTTCAATTTCACCCAATATAATGATACTTTTTTCAAATGCAACCATATACCACAGGACTTAATACTCAAATGGTCTCAGAAACGATCTCCCAAACGCTATATCTGAGCATTACAGTTGGAGATGTAGGTGAAATTACTTTGACGCGCTCTCGCATGACCATTTTTTCTGTTTACTTATGATAGCAACACGAAACCAGCCTCTACCTTGAAAACATGGTGAAGGCTGGTTTACAAGTACTATTTTACATCATCTCTATATTCTAATTTGTATATAGACGCAATCACCCGTTTGATATCAACGTGTTAATCAATACAATCTCCAGTTTTCTCCAAATGGTAACTCAAAGCTGCAAAGGCGATAAACCAATAACTTATCAGTCACCACCGTGGGTATTCGCTAATAAAAAATTGCACCTACTTTAAGGGGTTGGTTGGTAGGCTTCATCAGAAATCAAATGACTGTTCTTTTGGTGATTCAGCAGTACAGTAAAACCTTCTAAATGCTTCATCACTTTTTGTTCCTTTTTTTCTTTCTCAAAATGATCTATGGCCGACAACTGAAGGCTCAATGCATGAACAACCTGTTGATTGGCAAAAGCAGCTGGATCATCTTCATAATATTGAATGGCTTTTTTTATCTCTGATGCACCTGTATCCTTACCCCTTTAGAATTCCCTGACTATTTGGTTCTGGGGCTCTTGATTGTAGACACTTTTTACAATATTATTAATAACATGGGTAATTTCGCTTCCTTTTACCCCGTTCAGCCAGAGTGTATTCATGTTATGCATTTTCATACCTGGAACGTTAGGGACACTTATAACTGTGCAGTTTTACAGGAGCATTCGTGAAGTTTGAATAAACACCCAATCCCCAGGCTTCATGAGAAGTAACTGAGGGTATTACCTTATAAGATGCATAACCTTCGTCGGTACCATGATTACTCATTCAAGAAACTTGATTAGGGACATCGTAAGGTTCTTCTGATTGGTAAAGGTAGGTGAACAACCGTATTTTGATCAACAAACAGTATGTTTTATATTTTTGAACAGATCGTCGATATCTCTGTATACGAGTTGTTTACGAATAATAAAGTTATTTAAAAAGATGGTATGAAAGTCAGATTTCCATACCATCCTTTTCAGTTTTTCTGTATAATAAAAAAGAATATTTCGATATTCATTTAGTTTTAGATTGAGTAAAGAAATAGCATATCATGATAATGAAAATGTTATGATTTTTTTATGGTAGAGAGGTGGAGTGACAACATGTTTTCATTTATTGTCATTGTGTTTCTTTTATTTTTAGTCCCTGGTCCTGCAGTGATTATTACAATTTCTCAAACGATAAAAAGTGGGAGAAAGAATGGTATTATGACTGCTTGTGGAATCGCCTTAGGGGATAGTATTCATGTGTTGTTCGCTGTTTTAGGGTTATCAGCGATATTATTAAGTTCTGCTCTAGCATTTGAAATCGTAAAATATATCGGAGCTCTTTATTTATTTTACTTAGGGATTCAAATGTTACGTACAAAGACTAAACAAAAAGAAAAATCAAATCTTGAACAAACGTCTGTGAGTATAGATAATAACCCGAGTTGGAAATCAATTAAACAAGGCTTTTTAGCGGAAATATTGAATCCTAAAACAGCATTATTCTTTTTAGCATTTTTACCTCAATTTATCCAAAATGACGGAAGTAGTGTGACATTACAACTTGTTGTTCTGGGTACTGTATTTGTACTAATGAGTATTGCATTCACTTCTTTTTTGGCTTATTGTACAAGTTTCATTGGAGCAAAGATGTTCAAAACATCAGGCATTTTTGCTAATAAAGTCGAGAAAATTGTCGGATTGATTTATATTGGATTAGGTATACGTTTAGCACTTCAAACTCAAGAATAGATGGCGAATACAACTATTCGTTTCCCAAAACTTACCTTTTTCATGATTCCTATAAAATTATAGAATAAAAGAAAAAGCTTATTTTTAAACAACCTTAGTAACCATCTATCAGTGTAACAGATAGATGGTTACTTTACTTCCAAGCACAAAATTAACAAACCCCATTTTCGGGGTAGTACCAGTGAAGCCAACACCACCCGCACTAAAAATATGTCAAGGTTAAATACTACTTCCCAATAAAAGCATATTTTTGTAAAGATTTCTCAAACATAATCATCTTATTCCCCGCTCCAGCGGAAAAACCGTGAGGACAAAATAATAGATATAATGGCGACACCAATGAGAACCGCAACATCCACGCCATTCTCCCAAATCGGGTGAAATTCCATGTTTGCCTTATTAAATCAATGACGTAGTAAAGCGGAAGGATGTGGGCGATAACACGTAATACGCTTGGCATCCATTCAATCGGAAAGGTGCCGATAGAAAAATCATCAAATTCAAGGCAAGTGAATTGATGGCTAAGGCAGTCCGAACGTTTTTGGCAATTGAATTGATCAACAGTCCGAACGGGAAGAAGGCAACCAGGCTTAATAGGATGGTCAATAAGGTGCTCCCCAAATATTTCGGTACATGTAAATTGAAGACGAGGTATCCAAAAATGAGAATAATTACGGCGCTGATGGTAAAAATGACGGTTCCCTGCACGGTTTGCGCCGTTAACACCATCCAGGGCCTTACTGTTGTGACCTGATAGCGTCGCAAAATGCCTTTTTCACGATAGTTGGCCATCACCGTTCCGATTCCGAAAAACGCAGTGGTCAAGATGTTCACCGCAATCCGGGACGGGATGTAAGCATTGCTATATGTCATCCCACCGATTTTTGCGCTTCCGAACATCGCCCCGAATAACCAGATCTCAGAACCGGAAACAAAAAGGTCCAGAACACGGCCATTTTTTCTCGAAAAAATAACTTTGTTTCTATTACCGACAGGTTCACAATTTTATTCATGTTGATCGCTCCTTTAACAGGTGAACAAACAAATCATCAAGTGTGCCTCGCTCGAAACGAAATGCGGTCACTTTCCAACTGCGTTCATCACATTCTTTTAAAACCAGGTAGGCAGATCGCTGGAGGTTATCCGTTTGAATTCTCATCCGATCCCCGGATTAATCCACATGAATCACACTGGGCAGGGCGATCAAAACATCTGGTTCAACATCGAAACTCTCAAACGCTAGGTAGTTTGTCGCCAGGTCTTCAAGCAACACATTCGGTTTTCCAAGTGCCCGGATTCGACCATCGTACACCATGGCGATCCGATCGCAAAGTTTTTCGGCTTCTTCCATATAATGCGTTGTGACCAGGATGGTGGTTCCTTGTTCCTTCAGGGTATGGATGACTTCCCACAACTCGCGGCGTGCCTGCGGATCGAGCCCCATGCTCGGTTCATCCAAGAATACAATTTCGGGTTGATGCAAAACAGATAAAGCGAGCGTTACCCGTTGTTTCCAGCCACCGGAAAGATCCTTGAAATACGAATTGAGTTTGTCTTGCAATTGTAACTGTTCAATGATGTCTACCAGAGCATGTGTGTCATAGAAAGAGGCAAACAGATTTAGCGCTTCCTTGACCTTCATTAACTCCTGTATGGATGTATCCTGAAACTGCACCCCGATTTTTTTATTTAATTGATAGCGGTCGGACTCCTTGCCGGGGTCATGGCCGAGTACGTGCACGTTTCCGGAATCTCTTTTCCGCAATCCTTCCAGAATCTCGATGGTTGTGGTCTTACCGGCACCGTATGGACCAATGATACCGAAAATTTCTCCTCTTCCGACTGTAAACGAAACCCCCTGTACGGCCCGAGTTTCCCCGTACTGTTTGGTTAATCCTTCAACTTCAATCACATGTGGCACCTTTCTTATCTCCTTCTCTCATAAAATAATGAATGGATGAATATTCTTCAATCTTGCATCATAAGAAAAAAAGCTATTCGTCTTTAAGAGATCAGTAGTCAGATGACAGATTTGAATAAATTTGTAGTAGAAATGAATTTATACCCTTTCTTCCCTATAAAATCAGTTTTGTATTACAAAAATGGTTCTTCCGGCAGCCACCCTTTGTTTTCGGCAATGGCGATGGCATCCATCCGGTTTCTCGCTTCCAGCTTCTGAATAATTTCGGAGATGTAGTTGCGGATCGTAGCTGGAGAGAGATAAAGAGTTTTACTGATTTCTTTGACGAATCTCCCTTCTTCAGGTGCAACAGAATAAATAATCAGAGAAATCAACGGGGGAAGCTTAGTGTCCAAGTTCATTTGGGGGCTTATGAGATAGACCCGTAATGAAGTGAATGAGGGAAGGAGGGAGGAAAATATGCAGTTCTCCAAAAGCACCAATTACGCCTTGCACGCCTTAATTCATTTGGCTCACTCGGAGCCTCAGGGGCATAGAAAGAGGAATCATGTATGCTGGGGAACTAGGAAATCCAGGTTTTATCCCCCTTCCATTTTTCTTCCTTTTGTCCACGCCCTAAAACAAGCCAATTCTGGAATGGAGTCAAGGGCGAAGCGTAGCGGAGGGCAACGCCTTTACCCTTGACAGAATGGAAGCATTGAAAGATTCACTCTAAGTTGCAACAATTTTGAATTAGAGCTTATCGAAGAATGCTTCGTCCGGATTTGCTTGGAATCACTCTTATACTATCAATTAATTAATTTAATGAAGCATTATGCATTATAATTTGAAAAAAAATTCTTACCAATAGAGGACAAATTTTAATTTCAACTTACTCTGCATAAAATTAGACTAATACACAGGAAAGGTGATGAGCCGTATGGAGATAGACCACGAAATCAAGCCTTCTTCGGAAATATACCACAGCCGATAAGGAATGATGGCGCTGGTTGGTGGGATTTAGGTCCAAGGGACGTTATGCGAGACTACGAGAACCCCGACATGCTTGTTCCTCCCGCCACCAATGCGGGGGATGCTTCCTAACTTAAAGTTTTCTTTCTCCGATTCCCATATGCAGTTAAATCATGGTGGCTGGTCACGCGAAGTGACAGTTAGACAACTTCCAATTGCGACTACGATTGCTGGGGTGAATATGGCTCTTACTCCAGGTGGTGTGCGTGAATTACATTGGCATCAGCAAGCGGAATGGGCAATCATGCTTGTGGGGCGAGCACGCATTACATCAGTTGACCGATCAAACAATATACCGCAAACGGGAGCGATTGTTGGATTTATACTAAACAAAACTTAAGATTTATTAGCATTTAAACCACCGTATACTTTATAAACAATGCTGCCAAATGTAAACTTAACAGGGTATAATGAAATAATAATAGCAATTATCTGGCTGAATGTCTTGATTACTCCTGTAAGATGTAATTTATCGTTAATGACGTAATTTGCTAATTGAATTAGACCAAACACAATACCCACCGATACCGCTAACGCAAACAAAATTAAAACAGCTTGTGATATCGACAGTTTTCCTAACTTTTTAATGCTGCCATCACTAATTGAAAAGCTGATATAAGATAATGGGAGTAACAACAAGAACCAACTTGAATAGCCAAATACAATCCAAGAAACCCCCATTACTAAAAGTAAAATCCAACCGATTATGTTAAATGTTTTTTCGCTCACTTTTCCTTTCACCCTACCTTAAGAATTGAAATATTCCCGTTATACCCTCTTTTTAAATACGGATTAACCTCTGCTTGAGTTTCACTCTTCTACAAAAGACCCGATGATTGAATAAACTTTTAAACAAACGCGCCCGTTAGCTGTAGAGCTGATTATCGAAATAATCCCAAAGGCGGGTGTTTTGAAATAGGTTATAATCAGTAATCAGTTGAATATTTTCCCTTATAATTTAAAACGCCAATCATTGCATTTCATCCAAGTGCCAGGTGGGAACTCAAGGTTTGTCTCACCGACAAACAAAAACCCTAATTTTTCACATATTGCATTGGATTTTAAATTGTCGACTGATGGAAAGGCATGTACGAATCCGTGGGGGGCATCAGTTCGTAAAATGCTTAACAACTTTGCTGTTGCACGTTTTGCAATTCCTTTACCTTGGAAGCCCGGTAAAACCATCCACCCTATTTCATAAACATCCTGATCTCGCCATTGTGTTTCCCAGTAGCCTACGTTGCCTGCAGGATGGACACCAAACATAATGGCGAACATACGTGTCTTACCAGGAACAGCTTTAAGATAGCGTTGGTGTCGATCTATCACCTTTTCCTCTGTCTCCGGCCCCCCAAGGTATTCCCACATCTTTTCAGTATTCATGCTTTGCAATAATGAGAGATCTTCTTCAATCCACGGACGGATAGTAACTTTAGTTGATGCTGGTTGGTTTGGTACTGTATTTTTCTCCAAAACTTTCACCCCCTAACAATAACTAACTCGGTCTACCGCCGTATTCTAAAAAAAGACGAACTTAATATAGCTTCCGTAATCCTATTTTAAAAAGGTATGACGGCGGTTCTGGAATTTGGTACTTTCAAAACCGCCGCTTGTATCTTAATTATATATTGTTTTACTCCAACAAACAACAGTTTTTAGGTTGTATTCGTGCGTAAAGATATACGCTGTAAGTCAAAAATCAGCTCCCATTGTCACTTACCCTAAAGATAATTTGTACAGTTTTTTCGTCAATGTCAGAATCCTTTGAAATACTGATGAATGTCTATTTGCAACTCTTTATCTTTGCCAAATAATTACCTGCAACTTTGTGTCAAATCTCGCCATAATAGAGGCTGTAGAACAGACATGCTTCATGGCTTCCTCTGCGGCTTCGATCATGCCATCAGATGTATAGGCCTTTCCGTTTCTTAGCTTTGCATATAAGCATAAACGGCTAGAGCCTTCAAAAACGTGAAGGGGATTCATGCTCTTCTTTCCAGGATTAGTCGAATTATAACCAACCTCAGCGCCTTCCTGATTTCCATAGACCGTATTTACTGATGAATCAAAATCACGCGGTCTTGTTCGGATAAAACCCGTTTAGTTAACTCCTCATTTGTTTCCTTTAAGCCATGTACATCTTCGGCAGTTTCAAACCGTTGTAAGTCGTTATAATAGGTGGTATAGTCAGGCAATTTCTCCCACTTAAAAAAGCGTTTAATAGGGTTTCCTGCTCGACTTCTTCAAAATGATAGATTCTTTCTATCCCTAAAACGCGCCCTATAATAAGAGCTATCGCAACTTCAGGTAATGGAAAGATTCCACCTTGTTTACTAACGTTGAGATAATCTTCCAAATGGTCAGTCAATCGAATTTACTTTACATAATCAAGAAGAGGCAAGATTCCTCCGTAGCATGTAGCGTGTTCCAAAGTTGGTTCAATAGAAACTCTTCCAATACTAGTGGTAAATGTGTAATAATTATTCACCATAAGGTGCTCCCTTCCTTGGTTGTTTGGACTTAACCAAATCCTATTCTACCAAAGTTTGGAGCACTTTTTTATTAAATTTTTATATTGATGTTTCGAAATCTAGGATTATCAAAAGTTCTTTTCTTGGATTTATTATTATAAAAGAACAAAAATAGTTTAATGGAGGAATAAAAAAAGTTTAATAGATTTCCAAAAATTTATATTTCTAACAATATTAATCTTTTTCCGTAATCATATGGTTAGGAATAATAAATTTCACCGCACTTTGGACATTGAACATCGCAAAGGCAATTGTATAATAATCTTTCTTGTTTATTTAGCTCTTTTGATGTTCTTCAACTTTTATATCATTTAATACTCCGCCGCATTTGCAGATCATTTGATCAACTCCCTAAGCTCATTACCACAAGTCACTTAACTTTATAATCAATAAGATTTTTAAAGCTTTTCTTTAATGTATTTTATAACACAACACAAAGAATAAAAACATTATACCCTAAAGTTATGCAAGCTCTTAGTGCTTACACTCTCAACTCTGTATTGGCGGAAGTTTATGCAATTTATTTCATAATGATTGTGTGATGATGATTGACTGATTTTAAAGAGTTAAATCTTATAAAAGTAAAGAAATTAGGTAAAAGTCATTGACATTTATATTTGGAAATCATATTATATATACAAATCGATTTATAAACACAAATTGATTTGTAAGTATAAAATGAACATGAGGTGACTAAAATGGAAATTAATTGGGAGCAACAAAAAGCAATTTCCAATCCATTACGTTCAAGGTTAATCGCATTACTTTACGAACAACCAATGACGCCTAAACAAGCAGCTGATTTATTAGGAAAAAACCCGGGGACTGTTTATTACCATATTCAACAGCTTGTAAAACACGATATTTTGGAAGTTGACAGTGTAAATACTGATAAAGGAATTATAGAAAAATATTACAGATCCAAAGCTATATCATTTATAAATCCAGAGCAGGAGTTTCCGCCAGAGCATGTGGATCGGAGAATGACAAATGTTTATCTGTCTCAAAAACTTGTCAGTCAGTTAAGTAAAGATATGGAAGATCTTTTCTATAAATATGGACACTTATCCTACAAAGAAAAAGAGAATGAGGAACAATTACCCTATTCTGTAGAGTTTCTAATCAGAAAACAAAATGAGAATGAGAAAGAAAAATGAAGAAAAAATTGAAACCATTTATGAAGGAAAGGAATTTTTTAATCTTAATGACGGGTGTTTTGATCAATGGAATCGGAAGTGGTATTTACTCCGTGGCCGGGATGCTGCTTGTGTTACATTTAAGTGGGAGCGTTCTCTACTCCGGCTTTGCATTTTTCGCGATCTCATTCGCTGGTACATTGTCATTTTTAATTGCGCCACTTGCGAATTATGCTAAATATAAAAATAGTCTAGTTTACAGTAACTTGATCAAAGCATTTATTTTATTCACGATCCCGTTATTGCACTACACGCTTGGATTAGATGTTTGGTATGTCATTGGTTTGCTATTTGTCACCTCTTTATTTACGCAATATACGTACCCAATCGAATCAACCATCCTGCCGGTTATTGTAGGAGAAGAAAATGTGATTGGAGCAAACTCTTATTTACAAACGATTCGAGAAGCGATGGATATTGTATTTATTGCAGCTGCAGGTATTATCATTACATTTATTGGAACAGTTCCGGCTCTTACCATTACTGCAGTCTGTATATTGTTAGTATCGATTTCTTATGCATTTTTCAATTTTAAGCAACCAGATGAAAATAAGGATACGGAATCTGCCAAGGGTGCTTCCCGGGTTTATTTCCTGGACCTGAAAGCCGGTTTTCACTATATAAAAGGGTCATTAATTCCTAAAATGATTTTTTCTATCGTCTTTATTAATCTTGCCATGGTGATTATGACTACAAATTTACCTGCATTTTCTCTTATCAAAGGGAATGGTGTCGAGGCTGCATACGGGTTTTACATGGCTTCCATTTCATTAGGGGTGATGATTGGAACGATGATCACGCCAAGAATAAAGCAAATAAATTTTGGTAAGTTAATTATTATCGCGTTCATTGGTTCCGGTATTATGTGGATGGGTACTGCCATGTTACCGTTAATCCCGTCCATGATATTATTCAGTATCGGTGCCATCTCGATTGGAATACTAAACCTGCTTGTATTTTCATCCATACAGAAACAAGTGGAAACAGCGTTTATAGGCAGGGTAATCACCTTGTTAACGAGTGCATCAGCTTTGGGAATGCCTCTAGGTTCTCTGATTGGTGGCTTTTTAGGTGAAACATTTACACCGGTACTTGCTGTTATGATCTGCAGTGTGTCCATGATGATCTTCAGCATGTATTGGTTAAGCAGTGCTGTGTTACGTAAGTTGCCCGATATTGAAAATGTGAACCTTTTTAACAAACAAAAAGCTGAGGCGTAATGAAACATAGAGCTAGGATTTGTACAAATTTCAAATATATCAAAAGGCTTAAAAAGGGCTCCGATTTTGATTTTACATCGAGACCCTTTTTTGTGTACAAAATATTTATTTTACGTTGGATTGAAATTGTAATAATTACTAAAAAAATTTGCTTAATGTATTTTAAAATACAACATAAAAAATCAAAAGACTATATCCTTAAGATAATAAATCAAAGGAATTAGGAAGGAGATGATAATCATGAAGGAAACGAATAGCAATATTGAATCATTTTTTAACGTAAACAAGATGGATCCATTTGTCGGAATTAAACCAATCGGAAACAAAGAAAAATAAAGAAAACATGTAAACGATATACGCCCGAATTTAAGTTTCAAGTCGTGCTAGAGGTCCTAAAAGAAGAAAAGACCATGAATGAAATTGCTTCTGATCATGGGATTCACGCAACTCAAATACGACAATGGTGAAAAGCTTTTCTTGAACAGATGGCATTGGTCTTCAAAAAGAAAATAAAAAATGGATCAAATGCAGGCTGATTATAAAAATAAATCAAAATCTTTATGCCGAAGTCTGCCGTTTAACCACGCAATTGTCGTGGCTTAAAAAAATCTATCCTTAAAGAGTAGAGATGAACGCATCCATATGATTGATTGGGAGGATACAGAACTACCAATCACTACGCAAGCTAAACTACTTGGACTCAACCGAACAAGCTTGTATTATAGGCTCGTAACGCCTTCTCCTGAAAAGGTGATGCTCAAGCACAAAATTGACGAAATTTATACGAAGTATCCCTTCTACGGATCTAGGCGAATTAAAGTAGCCATAATAGGTTTTGAAATCCTCCTAAACCCTTTCCACCACAATCGTGTTCTGTTAATGGACTACGCAAAAATGAACTGAATCTTGTGATTCTTTAATTATGCCTAAAGTTATCTAATGCACTAACAAATTTATCTTTTTCTTCGATGAAAGGAAAATGATTACTCTTTTTAAAAATAACAAGAGTGGAATTTGGTAAAAGATTATGAATTTCTTCCGAAAATTCAGCAGGACATTGCACATCATATTTACCACACAATATTAAAGCTGGAACGGTTTTGTTGATTATTTTTCCCCTAACATCATAATGTCGTAATTGTGAAGTATAGGCTTTCATTCTTGTTTTACTAATCCCTACATTTTTTAATTCTTTATAATACTCGTCTATTTTATCTTTTGAATAAAGGCATAATTGAAAAAATCTTTTATTAGCCTTCTCCTTTGATTTCTTGCTAAAAAGAGGAAATGCCATTTTAAAGAAGACTTTTATAGCATCTTTTCTATATTTTCGATTTTCAACATTGAATAGGTTGTTCTTTGAATAGTTTATTTCATTTGAGGCTGCTGTTCCACATAAGATTATTTCGGATAATTTTTCTGGGTGCATATACAGATAAGTAAGACCTAAAAACCCTCCGGTCGAATGACCAGCAAATGCCCAACTGCTATATCCTAATTTTTCTCGGATACTCTCTAAGTCTTTAATTGTTTCTTCCATCGCTAATTCATTTTTTGATGTGGCTTTGGATGTGGAGCCAGCATTTTTCAGGTTTATCAGAATTACTTTGTAGTATTCACCAAGTACTCTTGAATATGGCTCATCGCCAGATAAGTACTCCTGATATAAATGAGAAATGCAAATCGGTTCTTTTCCTTTTCCACCAATAAAAAGTTCAAATTCTCCTCTATTAGTTTTAATCATTTCTCTTTTCAATTCGGTATCTCCCCCTTTCAATGACCAAGCAACACAATATTTTTATTCAATTGTTCAAGTAATCATACTAACGCCAATTATTTATTTTACAGTGAATATACGAAATACGTTTTCAACATAATGGCTCGTTAGCTGAATATGTAATGTCATATTCTCTCACATGATAGTTCGATCATACGAGATACAACCTCTTTATAAATTGTAGCATTTAAACCCTAATAGTTCGATTAAACAGGTCTAGTAATACCTCTTTAGCTCCGCCCGTATTAAAGTGATAAAAGTATGATTTGTTTTCATTCTCGTTCCCCTCCTACAAAAACAAAAGTACTCTTTAGCAATCAAATATTATAAAGAAATGAGGTAAGGAATCATGGTGTTGACTAAATCAGCAAGAAAGTGATACAATTATAAAAACCGACCGACGGTTTGTTTTATTGGTCTAGATTGGAGGATTGATATTATGAAACAACAGGAAAAAACCAAAAAATCAAAAGAAAAGATATTAAGCGCAGCAATAAAATTGTTTTCTGAACAAGGATATGATGCTACTTCTTTACAAGACATTACGAAAAAAACACAAATGTCTAAAGGAGCAATATATCATCACTTCAAGGGTAAACAAGACATTTTACAAGCTCTTACAGAAGAAGCGCATAACTGTGTCAGAGATTATTTTGAGGAAGTAAAGAATAACCATGCACTCTCTACTAAGGAAAAAATTCTAAAAATCATAAGTTACTTTGGGAATAATTCAATTCAAAATAACTTAATTGAAAATAGATGGGTTGAAAAAGTTCCCTATGCCTTATTAGATACATTACGATGTTCAATGGAAAATCTTTCTCCGATTCTTGCAGAAATTTTTCAGCAAGGAATTGAAAAAAAAGAAATAAAGTGTGATCATCCAACTTTTGCAGCAGAAGTAATTTTAATACTTGCAGATGTCTGGTTAGATCCTATCTTATTTAAATGGCAATTAGAAGAACTCGAATTACGTTCAGATTATGTATTTGGTATTATTAATCAATTAGTTCCTGGCCTGATTAATGAAGAAGACATAAAGCTCATGAAGATTACAATTCATAAGCTTTCTAAATAATTTTATTTAAGTTGAATATGGAGGATGAACATGAATAATATTATAAAATTTGAAAATGTTTTTAAAAGATATGTGTCAGGAGATACTGAGATATTAGCATTAAATGATGTAAGTTTTCGTATTGATAAAGGAGAATTTGTAATTATTCTTGGGGCAAGTGGAGCTGGAAAAACTACCATACTGAATCTTCTTGGAGGAATGGACTTTGTTTCCGAAGGTTCAATTTTTGTTGAAAATGAGGAAATTAATAAATATATCGAAAAAGAATTAACGTTTTTTCGCAGGAATAAAATTGGATTTGTTTTTCAGTTCTATAATTTGATTCCCAATTTAAATGCATTAGAGAATGTAGAGTTTGCCAGTTCTTATAATAAAGATAAGTTTGATGCAAAAGAAATACTATCAAGAGTTGGTTTAGGAGAACGGCTCCATAATTTCCCAACTCAATTATCAGGTGGAGAGCAGCAAAGGGTCGCTATTGCAAGAGCGGTTGCCAAAAATCCAACTTTGTTATTGTGTGATGAACCGACAGGGGCTCTTGATTATAAAACTGGTAAAGAAGTATTGAAGCTTTTATCACAAGTGAACCAAGAGTATGACAAGACAGTGATTGTTATTACACATAATATAGCCCTTGCAGACATGGCCGATAAGGTAATCAAGATAAAGAGTGGAGAAGTAGAAGAAATATATATGAATCATCATAAGAAAGATATTGATGATATTGAATGGTAGGTGATCAAAAGTTATGAAGTTTTTAATTAAAAAATTCAGGAAAGATATTTTAGAAAATATTGGTCAATTTACGGCAATCTCCCTTGTAATTTCTATTGGAATTGCATTCTTTGTCGGTCTTACTTACTCTTACGATACAATCAATGAATCTATCAATGATTATTATCAAGAAGCGAATCTAGCTGATATTTCTGTTTCCTTCTTAGACGTAAGTAAAGACGATATTGATACCATTAAGGAATTTGAAGAGGTGGAAGATGTACAAGGAAGATTCCTCCTTGAAGGAAGAGTATCTTCAGATGACACGATTACCATGCAGTCTTATTCTAGTAATAATTCCATGAATATTCCCACTTTAATAGATGGAGATTATCCTAAAACAGATGATCAAATCATTTTAGATAGTGAATATGTGTCCAACAATAATATTAAAATTGGAGATCTTATAACCGTAAGTATTGGAAATGATCAGGTTGATTATGAGCTTACTGTTTCGGGTGTTTTTAAAAGTGCAGAATATATTTACTATACGGATGATAATACAATACCTGTTCCAAATCATACTAGTTATGCGGTAGGGATAGTAGAGGATAATTTTTTTGAAAAACTTGGGATTAACTATACGCAAGCTCTGATTAATTTATCGAGCAACGCTGACGATAGTGAACTTATTGACAAAATCGATTCCGAATTTTCAACGTATCTTCAGTCAACTGCCAAAGAACAAAATGTAAGTTATCAAATGGTAGCCAATAAATTAGAATCTGTAAAAAATTTAAGTGTTATTTTACCCATTGTTTTTATTGCCTTAGCTGCTGTTATAACATCTATAAGTATGTCCAGACAAATTGAAAACCAACGTGAACAAATTTCCGTGATGAGAGCATTTGGAATTTCAAAATTTGATATCCGTGTTAGTTTTCTGCAATATCCTTTATTTACAGCTTTAATAGGTACGATAGTAGGAACCATAATAGGTGTAGTTTTATTTCCCAAAATATTAATTTCTACACTCTCTGTTTTATTTGTATTCCCTTCTTTAAGTTCAGTAACATACATTCATTTGTCCATTATTGGCTTTCTAGTAGCTTTGATTGCAGGTGCTATTGCAACAAGAATGTCATGTAGAAAAATTTTAAAAGAAATTCCAGCGCAAGGTATGCGACCTTTACCGCCTAGAAAAGCAAAAAACTCTATTGTGGAAAGAAATCAATTAATATGGAATAAGATACCTTATGCGTATAGAATAATTTTCAGAAACATTTCTATGAATAAAAAAAGATTCTGGTTAAGTTCTATAGGTATTATATTTTGTGTGAGTATTATGATCGCTTCTATTGGAATAAAATATGCTTTTAATCATATTGTGGACACCGAATTTGATTTATATCGAAGTTATGATGTTACTGCCACTTTAAATGAGCCTTCCTTTGAAGATAAAAATTTTAAGAATAAGGATACTGTAGAAATTGCCGATTTATTTAGCGTATCTCCAGTAACTTATAACAACGAAAATACAGTCTTAAACATTGTCAATAAAGATACACAATCTAACCATTTATATAATAGAAATGGAGAAGAAATTACAATAAATGATAGCGGTATATATGTCTCAGAAAAATTTGCTGAAGAAAACTCTATTGGAAAAAAAGATACGATTGAACTCGGCTTTAACTCTCCTGTCATAGAAAATAAAGATATTGAAGTAGAGATATTAGATGTATATAAAAGTTATACAAATCAAGGATTCTACGGAACATTTGAATTACTAGACAAACATGATATTAATTACCCAGTTATGAGTGTTCATTTAACGACAAGTGATGACGCGGAAAGTTTAAAAGAAGAGTTGGATGATGATCCACAGTTCTCCCATGTTACGGTAAAAGATACACAAAAAAATGAATATCTAAATGCTTCCAGCTCCATCGATTCCCTAGTTCTTATCATGATCGCTGCCTCTATATTACTAGCATTTACAGTGATTTATAATATTAGTTCCATTAATATTTTTGAAAAAAGAAGGGATATTGCCACGGAGAAAGTACTTGGATTAACTTTAAAAGAAATAAATCGGGTTATCTTTGTTGAAAACATCTTTCTAGTTGCATTTTCATCCATATTTGGAATACTGCTAAGCTACCCAATGTATATTATTCTATGTGAGTTTATCGCTTCAGACGAAATGGCTTTCCCGCATTCACTCAATTTAATGAGTATACCTATAGCGATTCTACTTACATTGGTTTCAACTTTAATTACCAATAGTTTCTTAAAACGAAAGGTTAAAAGAATCGACATGGTTGAATCGTTAAAAGGGGTAGAATAGTTTTTCTTTACAAAATAATATTATCAGTTTACTCAACTGACTTAGTTCAGTTGAGTTTATTATCTTTCATAAATTTTTTCGAAAAATCGGCTTTCCTTTGGCATTTCATAAAAAATCTTGTTGAAGGTTATGAAACTCACATTTCGCATGTAAAAAAATAATAAATAATCATATTTAAAGGAATAAGACTATAATTACATTTTATCTAGGGACCATAAAAATGGAAAATCAAATTCTAACACTTGATGTGGGTTCATCACAATTAATGCCAGATAATGGTTTTTTTATTGCCGTATTGGCAGTATCTTTTATTGTATGAAATACATAACAGGAACTGAAAAACGAACAATTAACACAGTAGGAACGAAAAAAAGCTACATACCCCTGATATTCCAATCGATGTTCCGTATACAAAAGTTGGGAACTCAATATGAATTTCCTCCCTCTGGATGGAGTTGTAACAGACGGTTTCTCAACAATAGATACCTCAATAACCGCCGCTAAAACAATGAATGGGGTATAGTATCGGGCACGACAACAAGTTGAGATTATCAAACAGATTAAAAAGAAGATGACCGAACAACTTGAACAGAGATGTACAATTGATGAACTAGCAAGACAATTTTGTATCAGTCCCACTGCACTAAAAACCACTTTCAAAGGAGTATACGGGGTTTCCATTGGGGCATATATGAAAAATTATCGTATCAAGAAAGCGGCTTCTATGTTACTTAAGACTCAAGAAAGTATCGGAGATGTCGCTTCGACAGTGGGATATAAAAGTCAGAGTAAATTCGGAGCTGCTTTTAAAGAGATGTATAAAATTAGTCCTCTCGAATACCGAAGTAAATATGGAAAAAAATAAAATATAATGAACGAAAAAGCTCATGTAAGCATCTTTCAGGCGTTAGCCAACTTGTCCGTTTACAGGCGGGTCTCTCAATCATTGTGAATACTTGAGCTAAAAAGTCGCGATTATCAATTAACCTAGGCATATGCATCGGACTATTAACCTTCTGAATTGAATACCGCTCTAAACTATCACCGGTTAAAACTGGTGAGTTTTTACATAAATGCGGGCGACTAAAATCACTGCTCAGTATAAACTCCTGTTCAAAGAACTTAAGCTAAAGCGTACTCCGATAGTAACATCACATTTTTCAATCCAGAGTCTTCATTCTCATCTGCATTGAATATAGATGTTTTTATTTCCTACGTTGCCAGGCTAACCTTGAGATAAAAATATTCCCTTGCCTGAAAAAGCTTCCACCAATACTTTTTCATCCGTGTTGGAAATTCATCTTACAACAATATTGATGACCTTCTCTCTAGGTACATCATAGTTTTACTTGGGGACATATCCGGCAGACTGGGCACCAAAAATGGATACTTACTTAAATTTCCTCACAGGATATGCCCGGACCTTCCGTTTTTGACTCTATTTAGAGTTATAAATCCATCATACTCTTTCGTCCCCTTTCACAATGTTGTCTCTTTGATCGATCATTGTTTGAAAAAATTTAGGCGATGCCTGCAGCTCTGATTCATTTTGATTACAAATGAATCAAAATAGAGTAAAAGATATTAGTATGCATCCTTCTAACATGTTCACAAAAGCTCTACAAAACTATTTAGTTCACACAATTACCTTTTCAGCTCTTTCTTAATTTGTGCAATTTCCTCAGCAGATAGCTCCGTCACTTCTATTACTTGCTCCTCATCCATGTTTAGGAGAAACAGCTTTTTTGCCATTTCACGAGCTTTATTTAGCTCGCCTATTTCCTTCCCTATTTCTTTGCCTCTTTCCTCACCTTCATGTCTCAACTGTTCTGCAATGGACATCATTCGTTCTCCTCCTTTAGTTGTCAATCGTTCTTTTATTGTTTCGACAGATACATCATCACGAGTACTTAATATATAGATGAATAATGTATCCAAAAATGATACATCATATTCACTTAACATCCGTTCAATTGAGGCTAATGTCGAAAGAAATGTTTCTAATTCTCTAACAAAAATATGTCTCGATAACTCTAGATATGCCCTTAGTTTCGGATTCCCTTCCACTTTCTCCTGGCCTTCGAATGACAGATCGAAAAGGATAAAATCAAAGTCTGGAACATAACGCTGCATGTGCGGTATAAAGTTATCATAACCTGTAATCCAATTTCCAATCGTTTTCACATCAGTCCATCTTCGCTTTCCATGATAAAACACGAGTGGGATAATGATCGGTACTGCTTTTGCTTTTTCTTTCGTTAGTTCTCGACTCCAAATTTGCTGCATATAGTCTAAAAGTTGAAAAGCAATATCCTTCTCTTGAAAGCTTTTGTGCTCAAAAAGAAAGTAAAGATATCCTTCTTCATCGCCAATATTAACACTAAATAACAAATCAGAATAAACGTCCTTTAACTCTTCTTGAATGAAGCTATCTTTGAGGGGTGTTAGTGAGTCACATCTATTATACCCAAAATCTCTTCAGGTAAATAGTGCTGCATAAAATCAGTAGTGACATCGAGGTCGCCAAACGTTTCTTTAAAAAGCTTGTCATGAGGATTGTTCACTTTTCCCAGTTTTTTCACCTTCAATTCAGAATAGTTAATAAAGATAGTATAACATGCATTAGAGTTGAAAATCGAGTAAATAAAATAAGCTTCACAAAGGTCATAATTTTGGGTTATAACTTTGTGAAACTTATTTATCCTTAATTATTAAATTTTATTTCAAAGCCACAAGTAATCAATTCGAACTTTTGCTATAATAAATGTAATATACGGAAGGAATGAATCTGTAAATGAGAAATATACAAAAGCCAATGTTCTTATTTGGCATCAGTTGTCTATTAATGGGACTTTTAGTTGCTCCTTTTACTTTCTTTTTCATTCGAGCTCTAGACCCAGTGGAAATAGCTACATTTCAAGCAGGTGAAGAATTTCAGGTAGCAGGTAGAGCGAGCTATACGACTTATCGAACCTCTGATGAAACAACTTCATGTCAAGAACAAGACGGAAAGGATATCGAATTATTTCAAGAGCGTGATCCGGATATTGCCTTTACCAGCGATGACTTCTTACTTCGGGTAAACGTCATCTGCAACTCCGAGATTACAGCCTTCGAAGAAACATCACCAACAGCATTACGTTTAACAAGCGGTTTATTCATTGCATCACCTGTATTTATTGGAGCTGGTATATGGTTTATTAGAAGAAATAAAAAAGCTAAAGATTCCAATTGAGCTCTGGTCCATCATGCATGGCCCCTCCCTCTATAACGGCGGCAATGGAATAGGTGTTTCATTTTCCAGATTAAAAATGAACAGGTAAAGGAATGAAGTGAATATGAGCAGAAAGCTTGAAGTTATACTGATCTTGGTCGGAATGGCGGCACATATCGTATTGTATCTAAGTGATTTTTCATATAACATGATAGACGCGAATTATCCAGAGCAGTCAAACGAACTTGGACGAGGAATCAACGTTATCCTAATTGTTGTTAGTGTAACCATCATCAATGTGATTGTTGGAGCCGTCTCTCTCTTACTATTTAGAAAAAATAAAAGACCAAAAGCAGCAAGTGCGATTCTACTGATCTTTGCTATGATTACCACGATTCTTACTTACGGCAGTAGTTTCTTAGCGAATATTTTTTATTTAATTGCAGGAGTGATGGGGGTCGTACGAGGGTCTAAAACGCACAAAACGCCGTTGTGAACATGCAACAATATGGACATGACAAAAAACGTATTTACCATTGTTATAAAGTCACCGACTTACTTCCGGCAAATCACAGAGGAATACACTAATACCGTTTTTGGATTAAGCATATTACTGATTGTCCCTTACAAATAAAAGGTTTTATAATGTGACTTTGATTGTTTATCATAAACAGCTCTGCTTAGACCTCTTTCAATGAAAGGGGTGCTTGTGTGACATCCTCTCGCTATTAAAATGGCAAGCTTCCAGAATGAAAGTGCGGAGAGATTGGCTCGCTAACATGGAGAAAAATAAAATACACCCCTATCATTTACCTTTAATTCAAATCATTAAACTCCGCTTTAAAAGCTCTTTTTCTAGAATGTACTTTTTTATAATGTTCTATCAACTTCGCTTTCCCATTCACATCTCCATTTGACTCTATTGCCTCACCAAATGCTGCAATCAACACAGCTGGCTTGTAATAACTATGGCGATACCCGCCGCCAACAACGGCTTCTGTGCGTTTATCTATTTCTTTTTGCAGCCACGAACTGTACTTCTCAAATTGCTCATCCGTGATGATTACTTTTTCTTTCCAAAATAAAAAGCGTTCTGTAAAACTTTTTTCCTCATCCTTATATCTCAATCTTATTGCTATATTATCGAGCAGCTTATTTCCAGCTGTCGCCAGTTGATTATTTTTGTTCAGAACCAAAACAAAAAGAGGCACCATAACACCTTTAAAATGCGAGCTCCAGCCTAATTCCGTTTTATCCTTTTTGCACACATTCATCATCTCATCAAATTCTTGATTGAAAAAACGAATTCCCTTTTTAAGTTCTTTAGAAGCGGTATTCATTCGTAACTGTTCATTATTACGTTCATGGTAGGGTGTTTCTGTATTTTCCGGCAAAGTACCCACAAACATTGCTGCCTGTTTCGTTATCTCCCCATATGCCGGCAGTTCAAATAAGCGTAAATAATGACTCAGCGTAGATTCAGCATAAAAAGCAGCTTCATAGCATTCCTTCATCGTTTCTCTGTTTTCCAATTGAATCGCTGCCTTAGCAGCAAGGTCTGCAATCTGTCCGCGAACTACCAGTTTCTTAGGCAACAGACGAATTGCCTCTAGTCCCACTTTTTCACACTCTGAAAATGCTGCTTCACTAAGTAAACATTCACATGCATTTTTATACAAAACGGGATGTCTTTTTGAAACAGATCTGGCTATTTCCACTAGACGATCGACTCCCCCTTGATAAATACAAGCTTCAGTCAACAGTCGAGCTGCCAAATCACCATCTTTATTTTTCAAATATGAAATCCATTCTTCCATAAACGCAGAAATCCCATTTAATTCTTCCGGTCCAACGATAAACATTTCTTCCAGTCTCGTATTCTCCATCACATCCCATGATACAAAATACCGATACAGCATATTTGCTCTTTCTTTCCTTTTAGATGTCTGGTATGCTGCATACATAAAATGAAGAATACTATCTTTTATATCCAAATCAACTAAGTCTTCAGCAACAAGTTCCTCTAATTCCAGTTCAAAGTCATCGCCGCCTTCGACATCAACTACCCCAAACTCCATGCTGCATAAATGTTCATACAATTCCTGCGACAGCCTGTACTGTTTTAAATATAGCAAATCTTTTGCAATCTGAAATGCTTTGAAAGCTCTTTTCCTACTCCAAAAACATCTGAGTACTCATTTATCCACTCTCCATAATGACCTTCCCCATATGCTTCGTAACCAATACATTCTATATAAATATCTCGGTTTTTTATTTTTTTACACCATGCTTCTATCTCATTCATTGCAGAATGTGATAGATAATTTGTTTGCGTTTCAGTATTCATTAAAGTATCTAAAAATGTCTGACGCTTGTTTTCATGAGTTTTTCTAGCTGCATCACGAATCCAGTCATTCTTTTCCTCTTCAGACATTCTAGATAGATTATCATTAACCTGCTTCATAAAATCTCTATAGTTCATTATGATTTCCTTCCCCGTCAAAAAAAAATTTAAGATATTCATTATTTGAGCCGAACAAGCTCCATACAAATATTTGCTTTCAATCTAATTCCAGATTAGGAATTGTATCAATCGAAATAGTATCACCTTTTATAAAGACTCCTTTAAATGTGTATTATTCAGCACTTAAAAGATATATTTCCACCGATTCATTAACCGGATCAACAAGCCAATATTCCTTTACACCAGTCATTTACAGTTATCGTAGCATAGTCAGAATGAATCCCTCTATCCCTGTCTTTAATAAATACTTGCACCATCGAAATCATAGTAAAAAATACAAACATAACAACATACCCTGGAACAATGGACTGATGATTTCTTGATTTACTGCCTCATCGGTACCTGCTGTACCGTAGTTAGACCACGGATTTATAACTTAAATGTGTTTTGGCAGACTTATTTAATCGTTTAATATTATTTTTCCTTAGCAGTTAGTTTAATAGTCTCTGTATATGACTATTGACATTCTTTTTCGACTAATCCGCCTTTCCAGTCAGAACACAAACTTTTTATGCTAAAAGTAGTGCCTCTAAATCATCTACCGCCTCGGAAGCGCTTTTTCCATCAATACGATATTGATAGGTTGCCCTACTATATGTTCTTCCGAAGTATTCTATATCAAGAGAAATTTCTCTTAAATAATACCTTTTACTTTCTTCGGACAGTTCCACTTCAATTGGATTTGAATGATCATCATAAAACCTTATACGCTGCAATATGTTTTTTGCCCTGTCTTTTAAAACGACCGTTACCAGACTGTCATCCTGTTTAATAATTCTCCAATAAAAATCCATCAATCCGCTTGGTGGCATGGCTATAATAAAGTTATCTTCATTCTCTTCAAGAATTTTGGATAGAACAACTCTTACCTCCTTTCTATAGTTATATTCTGTTAAAAATTCTCTTTTTAGAAATGAAATCGGATGGTTAAAATAATTCTCAATTTCATAATCAAAGTCAAAAAACGTATAGCCCACTTTGTCGGCAAGCATTTTTCCTATAGTCGATTTTCCTACACAGGATACACCAGTAAGCACAATTTTCACCGTTTTCCCCTCCAGACCTCTTTTGATACCGTTCCTTAGTTAAAAAAACAATAAAGTCGTTTAAATCTAAAGTTTTCCCTCCACAATCGTTTGTCCGATTCTTTTATAAATGATTTACCGATATTTTTTTGGGTTGTGTGATCCCATGTTGTTTCTCATATCAAATAATAATGCAATTAACGACTCATGATAAGGAATAAATATACCTTCTGAAATCATATTGATGATGTCATTCTTCGATGCCCACTTTACCTGTTTTACTTCTTCAGTCGGTAGTGATAGATTTGAGATGTTTAAATCAGTTTTAATAAGATAGTAATCATCAAATCCATTTTCAAAGTTAACAGTTAGAGAAGGACGCCTATTTCGAAGGTTAAGTGTATAACCAATTTCTTCTTTCACTTCTCTTTCTGCAGCTTGTTGACTGGTTTCACCTGTTATAGCGCTACCTCCTACAGTAATGTCCCACATGTTCTTCCAATCTTCCTTATCTGGTTGTCGCTGTTGAATCAGCATATCTCCAAGTTGATTAAATAGACACACGTGAATCACTAAATGATAAGCACCTTGTTCGAATGTATCCCCACGATTCATTTGCTTGTACGTCAGGTTTCTGTCTTTGTCGTAAATATCCCACGTCTCCATACCCCCACTCCTTAATACTATCTTGTATGTTCCGACTTTGACGAATTGGGTTACCCCCATAAACTGATTCAATTCAGAAGGGCGCACTCTTATTCCACAATTAGGCTATTAATGGAATTAGCGATTCAAAGTTTTTTAAACAACTTTATTGTAACTTAAACGACTTTATTTGTAATTAAAGAACTATATTGTTACTCAACAAAATTTGTAGGATTAAAATAAAGATTGATCAAAACGGATTATTCCCTTATGAATAACAAAGGGAGTTAAAAACATTAGGTGATCTGTTCATAGGGAGTCTCTGGCACGAGGGATACCCTTTTTTATCCAAAAAATATGGCTCGTTTGTAGAATTGTCACAATCCATTATCAACGTAATTGTATCAAAACTTAAAATTATCGATCTTTATTTCAAATGATCAATCTTTATTATATATTATCAAACTCTATTTCAAAGCTACATTTTGTGGACTCGGAATAAAGTTTGAACAAAAATATATCTTAGCCTGAATTATTCATAGCTTCATGCCATATCCTTCATTAGTGCCGTTATAACGGCTTTCTTACTCATTAACACTAATCACCTGAAAGGTGAGAGTAAAATACATGAAAAGGAGTCTTACCTTTGGTAATGTTGTAAGTGATTAAACAAAAACATTCCAAGGAGACCCCTTCTATGACAAGTGTAAACGAAAAATCTATGAAATTCAATAAACGTGTGAAAGTAAATTTTGACGGC